>JAYVPR010000313.1:0-5292 GCA_043757245.1 Polaromonas sp.
ATGGACGACACCCGCTGCATGGTCGAATCGCTCAAACGGTTGTCGTACTTTTACATGCATGAATCCTGCGGCCAGTGCACGCCCTGCCGCGAAGGTACAGGCTGGCTTTGGCGTATGGTTGACCGCATTCACACGGGCAAAGGCAAGCCGACTGACTTGGACTTGTTGAACTCGGTGGCTGACAACATTCAGGGCCGCACGATTTGCGCATTGGGCGACGCAGCCGCCATGCCAGTACGCGCCATGATCAAGCATTTTCGTCACGAGTTTGAGGCCATGATCCCAACGCTGGCCGTGGCTTAAAGCGCATGAGCTTGTTGCATAAAGAGACCGCTTAAATTTATGATCGAAATCCAATTAGACGGCCAAAAAGTTGACGTGATCGAAGGCAGCACGATCATGCATGCGGCTGAAAAAGCCGGCACCTACATTCCGCATTTTTGCTATCACAAAAAGTTGAGCATTGCGGCCAACTGCCGCATGTGCCTGGTTGATGTTGAAAAAGCACCCAAGCCCATGCCGGCGTGCGCTACGCCTGTGTCGCAGGGCATGATCGTTCATACCAAGAATGACAAAGCTATCAAAGCGCAAAAAGGCGTGATGGAGTTTTTGCTGATCAATCACCCGCTCGATTGCCCGATTTGCGACCAGGGCGGTGAATGCCAGTTGCAAGATTTGGCCGTGGGTTATGGCGGTAGTGGTTCTCGCTACGAAGAAGAAAAACGTGTCGTCGCCTATAAAGATGTCGGCCCGCTGGTGTCGATGCAAGAGATGAGCCGCTGCATTCACTGCACCCGCTGCGTTCGCTTTGGTCAGGAAGTTGCTGGCGTGATGGAGTTGGGCATGTCGCATCGCGGCGAGCACGCCGAGATTGAGACCTTTGTGGGTATGTCGGTGGACTCAGAACTCTCGGGCAACATGATTGACATTTGCCCCGTCGGTGCGCTGACCAGCAAGCCTTTCCGTTACAGCGCCCGCACCTGGGAGCTGTCGCGTCGCAAATCCATCAGTCCGCATGACTCAACCGGCGCGAACCTGATTGTTCAGGTCAAGGCCAACAAGGTGATGCGTGTTGTGCCACTTGAAAACGAAGAAGTCAACGAGTGCTGGATTGCTGACCGCGATCGTTTTTCTTACGAAGCCCTGAGCAGCGACGACCGTTTGACGAGCCCGATGCTCAAGCAAGGCGGCGAATGGAAAACAGTTGACTGGCAGACCGCACTTGAATACGTGGCCAACGGCTTGACGCAAATCAAGGCTGACCACGGAGCGGACAGTATCGGCACATTGGTCAGCCCGCACAGCACGCTTGAAGAGTTGTACCTGGCTGCATCGTTGGTGCGTGGCATTGGCAGCGACAGTATTGACTACCGTTTGCGCAATGCTGAGTTTTCTAAAAACCAGGGAGTGCATTGGTTGGGTACTTCCATTGCATCGCTTTCAACGCTGCAGCGCGTTTTGGTTGTTGGGTCCAACTTGCGCAAAGACCATCCTCTTTTTGCGCAGCGTATTCGGCAAGCAGCCCGCAAAGGATGTGCGGTAAGTGCTATTAATTCAGTAGTGGAGGTCGTTAGCGCCGATTCTTGGGCGATTCCGATTGCCAATTCGGCGATTGCCGGTTCTGGCTCATGGACTCAGTTGCTTGCAGATGTAGCGTCAGCCATCGCAGCTGAAAAAGGTGTTTCTGCTCCAGCGGCTGGACAGGCTACAGAGACCGCCAAAGCCATCGCCAAATCATTGCTGGGCGGTGAGCGCAAAGCCATCCTGCTAGGCAACGCAGCAGCGCACCATGCCAATGCCTCAAGTCTGCTGGCGCTGGCCAACTGGATTGGTTTGCAAACCGGCGCAAGCGTCGGTTACTTGACTGAAGCAGCCAACACGGTTGGCGCACAGATCGCAGGCGCCATGCCACAGGGCAAAGGCTTTAACGCTGGGCAGATGCTGAACGGCCATCTCAAGGCGGTCGTCTTGCTGAATACCGAGCCTGAGTTTGATTCAGCGCTCGGCGCACAAGCCAAGGCCTCGCTCAATGCGGCACAAATGGTGGTCACGCTCAGCCCGTTCAAGGCCAACATGAGCTTCAGCGATGTGCTGCTGCCGATTGCCCCTTTTACTGAAACGTCAGGCACATTTGTCAATGCAGAAGGCCGCGTTCAGAGCTTTCATGCAGTCGTCAAGCCGTTGGGTGATGCCCGACCTGCGTGGAAGGTGCTGCGTGTACTGGCTAACTTGCTTGGCTTGCCGGGCTTTGACTTTGAGTCGTCACAGGATGTGTTGAAAGCAGTTTCTGGTTTGGACGCTGTGGCTGATAAATTGAGCAATGCGACGGATGCTGCTATCCAGCTGACAAGTGCGAGTCAGTTAGCTCCCGCTGTGGCTGCTATCTACCAGCTTGACAGCCTGGTCAGACGAGCAACATCGCTGCAGTTAACTGCTGATGCACGCTGTGTGCCTGCTGAACAAGTCAACCCTGAAGAGGTGGCCGCATGATTGATGCGATTCACGCTTTCGGTCAAGGCTTGGGTGGCGGTATCTGGCCAGCCACGGTGTGGCCCGTGATCTGGACGCTGATCAAAATCGTTTGCGTCTTGTTACCCCTGATGGGCTGCGTTGCCTACCTCACACTGTGGGAGCGTAAGGCCATTGGCTTCACGCAGATTCGGCTTGGGCCGAATCGGGTTGGCCCCTTCGGTTTGCTACAACCGATAGCGGATGCGCTCAAGCTGCTGACCAAAGAAATCATTATTCCTACGGCTGCAAGCAAGGGCTTGTTTGTGCTGGGCCCCGTCATGACCATCATGCCGGCGCTTGCCGCTTGGGTTGTGATTCCGTTTGGGCCTGACGTGGCGCTGGCCAACATCAATGCGGGTTTATTGTTCCTGATGGCGATCACCTCGCTTGAGGTTTACGGTGTCATCATCGCGGGTTGGGCATCCAACTCCAAATACGCTTTCCTGGGTGCCATGCGTGCCTCAGCGCAAATGGTCAGCTATGAAATTGCCATGGGCTTTTGCCTGGTGGTGGTGCTCATGGTGTCAGGTAGTTTGAACATGACTGACATTGTGATGGGTCAAGCCAAAGGCATGGGAGCCGAAAGTGGTTTGAATTTCCTGTCATGGAACTGGTTGCCACTGCTGCCGATTTTTGTCGTCTATTTCATCTCCAGTCTGGCCGAAACCAACCGCCATCCGTTTGATGTGGTGGAGGGAGAGTCAGAGATCGTTGCGGGCCACATGGTCGAGTACTCGGGCATGTCTTTTGCCATGTTCTTTTTGGCTGAATACGCCAATATGTGGCTGGTTGCCATTCTTGCTGTTCTGCTTTTCCTTGGTGGCTGGTTGCCGCCTATCGACAGCGCGTTGTTCAACTGGGTTCCGGGCTGGATCTGGCTGGGTGCCAAAACATTTGTCATCGTCACCATGTTCCTTTGGGTGCGCGCCACCTTCCCGCGCTTTCGCTATGACCAGATCATGCGCTTGGGCTGGAAAATATTTATTCCTGTGACGCTGGTCTGGCTGGTCGTTGTCGGCGCGTGGATGCAGACTTCATACAACATTTGGAAATAACTGGAAAAGTCATGTCTGCAGTTGCCTCCATCAAAGATTTCGCTTCAAGCTTCATGCTCACCGAGCTGTTCAAGGGCATGGCCCTGACTGGCAAGTACATGTTCAAGCGCAAGATCACGGTTCAGTTCCCTGAAGAAAAAACACCCCAAAGCCCGCGTTTTCGTGGTTTGCACGCGCTGCGCCGTTATGAAAACGGCGAAGAACGCTGCATCGCCTGCAAGCTCTGCGAGGCCGTCTGCCCGGCGATGGCCATCACCATCGAGTCTGATGTGCGGGAAGACGGTAGCCGCCGCACATCGCGCTATGACATCGACCTGACCAAATGTATTTTTTGCGGCTTTTGCGAAGAAAGCTGCCCGGTAGACTCGATTGTGGAAACACATATTTTTGAGTATCACGGCGAAAAGCGAGGCGATCTGTACTTCACCAAAGACATGCTGCTGGCTGTGGGTGACCGCTATGAAACTGAAATCGCTGCTAGCCGATCTGCGGATGCGAAGTTTCGATAAGACCAAAACAAGACATCAATAACGCAAACAAGCAGTCGTTGAATCCAGAAAGAACCCAGAACAACATGGACGCTAAAACAGGTCTTTTTTATGTCTTTGCAGCGCTGATGCTGTTTGCCGCATTCAGGGTCATCACGGCGCGTAATCCGGTGCATGCCGCGTTATACCTTGTGCTGGCGTTTTTCCAGGCTGCAGCCATATGGATTTTGCTGAAGGCAGAATTCCTCGCCATCACGCTGGTCTTGGTGTATGTCGGTGCGGTAATGGTGCTGTTCCTGTTCGTCGTGATGATGCTTGACATCAACCTCGAGGGCGTGCGCCAGGGGTTCTGGAAGCACTTTCCGTTGGCTGGCACTGTGGGCGCCATCATCGCCCTTGAAATGTCTTATGTGCTGATGGGTGGCTTCCGTGAGCCGCCCAAGGTTGCGAATGCGGTTGGGCAAATTGGCGCACAAGTGTCCAACACCAAAGAGCTCGGTAAAGTCCTCTACTCGGAATACATTTACCCGCTGGAGATTGCTGCCGTTATCTTGCTGGTAGCCATCATTGCAGCCATCGCGTTGACTTTGCGTGAACGCAAAGACTCCAAATCACAAAATCCGTCAGAGCAGGTCCGGGTTAAACGCGCAGACAGGGTGAGGCTGGTCAAAATGAAGTCGGTGATGCCCGAACCTGTAGCACTTGAGATTGAGGAGAAAAAAGCATGACACTCACTCTCGGGCATTTTCTCTCGCTAGGCGCGATGCTGTTTGCGCTGTCGGTTATCGGCATTTTTCTGAACCGCAAAAACCTGATTATTTTGTTGATGGCGATTGAGCTGATGTTGCTCGCTGTGAACATGAATTTTGTCGCTTTCTCGTACTACTTGAACGATATGGCCGGTCAGATTTTCGTGTTTTTTATTCTGACGGTTGCAGCTGCTGAATCCGCTATCGGACTTGCAATTCTCGTGTTGCTGTTCCGTAACAAATCCAGTATCAACGTTGATGAACTGAACACGCTCAAGGGTTAGAAATGAAGCCCTCACGTTCATCACTTCGTGTATCCACTGCCCCACTAGGGTGGCTAACCGCCCTTGAGGCGGCTCTACAGTCGGTTAAAAAATGAGTCAAACCCTTTCTGTTTCAACCCTTCTGGCAGTCCCACTGCTGCCACTTGCTGGCGCTGTATTGGCTGGCGTGTTCGGCACCGCATTTGGCGGTAACTGGTTGGGCCGC
>JAYVPR010000314.1:0-5267 GCA_043757245.1 Polaromonas sp.
TCAAAGTCAAACCACTGGCCTTTAGACGAGGCAGAGTTTGCGTCGCCGGCATCCGGGCAATACACCGATGCCCAGGCATGCGATGCGTCGCAGCCAATCAGGCGTGGCTGCCCCGGGGCAGGCTGGGTCAACATGTAGCCGCTAACGTAGCGCGCCGGCAAACCCATGGCGCGGCAGCAGGCCACCATGATGTGGGCAAAGTCCTGACAAACGCCTTTACGTTGCTCTAGTGCCACCAGCGCGGGCGTGTCGACATCGGTACTTTCTCCGTCGTAAGTCATGGCGCTGTGGATGCGTGACATCAGTTCATGCGCGGCTTCCAGCAGCGGCCTGCCAGGTGTGAAGCTGGGTTTTGCAAAATCTGCAAAAGCTTCGTGACGCGGTACGTAAGGGGACGCAAATGCAAACTCCCAGGCACTGTTGTAATCAGCCCCAGCCCGGTAGCGAAATGCCTCGCGTACACGCTCCCATGCCAGCTCAGCGATGTGGGCGGGGCTTGCTTGGGTTTGCACGACGCTGTCTGCCACGACTTGCAGCTCGTCATGACTGGTTTGGAAGGAGAAAAATAGTTTGCTGTTGCCGTACCCATCTATTGCCTCGCGCTGCTGCGCTGGCCGGGGGCTGATGTGCAGCTCATGCTGCAAGACAGTTTGGCCAGAGCTATTGCCGGGCCGCAGGTGAACAGCGTGTTGCGCGTTTTCAACCGCTGGGGTGTAGTGATAAAGCGTTTCGTGACGCACGTGCAGCAGCATGGAAAGAGGCCTTTGTAGCTTAAGGGATGCAGAAATAACAAACATACCGTTTATGGACGGCACTGGCGGGCGCATTGCGTCGTTGCTTGCCCTCTTGTGTGGCTAGCCACACGGCGCGCCAATCGCCTAGCACTGCATCCCGCCAGCACCATCCAAAACGGTACATTTATTAATTCCGCATCCCTAAGCGTTCAGGCTTTGACTGGCGCTGCTGGCATGGCTGAAGTAGCGCTGACTGATCTGGTCAGACAGGGTAAATGCACACGTCCTGCATTCTTTAAAACTGGCGGCCAAGTCCGTGCTCTGCAGGCTGTACGATGCATTAACAAGCATGTCAATCAAGGCTGGTAGTTTTATGGCCAGACTGTTCTTAAGGTCGATCTCGTTGCCGGGTAATTTTAGTAATCGGCTTTTCAGTGACTTGATGACCCAGCTCAATGAACGCGGGTTGTCCTGACTGAGTACAAGGAGATCAAGCATGGCATCCAGATCACGGCGCTGCTGGTACTGTGCATGAAATGTGATGGTGCTGTCAAACATCGCGACAATGGCAGAAAATCCGCTGTCGTCAAACACGGCGCCCGTTTCAAAACCCAATACCAAGGCGCCTGTTAGCGTGTCCAGCCTCTCAATATGCCGGCCAATGCTGAGCAGCCGCCAGCCATCGTCGCGCATCATGCGGTCAGTTTGTGCCCCGGTGATGGCCGCCAGGTAACTGCTGGTTGCCTCCAGAGTACGCAGCGCCTCAAGCGAAGAATAGTCATGTGCTGTTGGTTCAGCGGGCGCTAGCGCCTCGCAGCGCCTGAAAAAGTCTTGCTCCATTTGCACAATCACATGCCATTGCTCTTGCGACAGGCGCTCACGCACAGCCGATGCGGCGTTTTTAAGGCTGCGCAGGTTGTAGCCCACGCTGGCATGTGTCTCGGTGTTGGCCAGGCTCGCTATCAGCGAGCGCTCAAACACGCGTCTGGCTTGTGCCGTTTGGCTGGCTCTGGGGGCAGACTTCAGCACCAGTGCGTTGCTGACAGCCATATCTGTCAGCCAGTCCAGCAGCGGTAGCGACGATTGCTCAATGCCTGCCAGACTTTGCAAGGTCAACTGGGCCAGTCGAAGCGAATTTTCAGCGCGCTCGGTGTAGCGGCCCAGCCAAAACAGGTTTTCAGCTGCCCGGCTGGTCACAGGCTGCTTGCGCGCACCGATACGGTTGTGCTGGGGGGCGTTGATGCTGCCGTGAGTGGGTTCGGCGTGCTGCGCGGCTGGCGCATAAAACGTTGGGTCAGCTTTGGCTGGCTGGCCCAGCGCCCATACGTCGGCACTGCTGCCGCCGCGCTGCATGGAGGCTATGTCTTCGTTTTTACCCGCCAGCCTTGCCAAACCGCCTGGCAGCACACGCCATGAGCCTTGCCCGTCAGGCAACGCAAACACCCGCAGCATGGCTGAGCGCGGTGCAATTTTTTCACCATGCCAAGTGGGCGTTTGTGACAGCGGCAAATAGGCCTGCACGGTGTAGTCTTCTGGATGTCGCAAAATGCGGCCGGCCCATTCATCAAGCGCGCGCTGATCGAGCGTATGGCCAATGACGGACTCCATACCGGAGCCAGGGTAAGTGGGTTTGATCACGCATTTCTTGAGCTGCGGCAGCATGTCTTGCATCACCGCTTGTTCGCCACACCACCAGGTGCTCAGTGACGGCAGGCGCAGCGTTTCACCCAACAAATGTTCCGACAGTGCAGGTAAAAACCCCAGCATGGCGCTGGACTCCAAAAAAGCCGACCCCGGCGCGTTGGCCACCTGCACGTTACCAGCGCGTATCACCTGCAGCAGACCCGGCACGCCAAGTGTGGAGTCGGCTCGCAACTCCAGGGGGTCTAAAAATTCATCATCCATCCGCTTGAGCAGCCCGTGTACCGGCTCCAGCCCTTGCAGTGTTTTAAGGTAAAGACGCTCGCCGCGTACCAGCAGGTCGCCGCCCTCGACCAGAGTTAGACCCAAATAGCGTGCAAGGTAGGCGTGCTCGAAATAGGTTTCGTTATAAGGGCCGGGGGTCAGCAGCACCACTCGGGCGTTGTTACGGCTGTCAGCCACCGCGCTCAGCGTTTTCATGCTGTCAACCAGGGCTTTGTAAGACTCTGCCAGCCGCTGGACTTGCATACCCTGAAAGGCTTCCGAAAATAGCATCGAAATGCTCAGACGATTCTCTAACAGGTAGCCCAGGCCAGAAGGCGCTTGCGTGCGCTGCGACACCACCCACCACTTGCCGTCGGGCCCCCGTGCCATATCAAACGCAGCAATGTGCAGAAACATGCCACCTGCGGGTTGCACGCCTTGCATGGCACGCAGGTAGCCCGGATGCCCTTGCACCAGTGCGGCGGGCAGCAGGCCTTGCTTGAGCAAGTTTTGCGGGCCATAAACGTCGGCCATGATGTGATTCAGCAGGCGCGTGCGCTGTTTGACGCCAGACTCAATACCCGCCCAGTCGTCAGGCGAGATGATCAACGGAAAAAGATCCAGTGACCAAGGCCGCTGTGGGCCGTTGGCATCGGCGTAAACGTTGTAGGTCACACCGTTGTCGCGGATTTGCCTGCGCAAGTTGGCGGTGCGGTGGTTCAGGTCGTGAAAGCCATCGGTGCCCAGAAAGTTGAAAAAAATGCTCCATGCCTGTGCGAGCGGGCCAGTGGAGCTGCCTTGTGACTGACTTTGAGCCGAGGACTGGCTCTGACTCTGGCTTTGACTTTGACTTTGACTTTGACTTTGACTTTGACTTTGACTTTGACTCTGATCTTTACTTTGACTCTGATCTTTACTTTGAGCAGAGTTTTGAAGCCCGCGCAATTCATCATAATGACCTGCGGCAGCTCCCGGTGCCAGCGCAGAAGCCTGCTCGCCAGGCGCTTGCAAAGCTTGCGCGGCAAAGAGTTGTTTGTTGTTATGCGGCACGTAGACTCATATTCAGCTGACGGAAGATAACCGATTATCTTAAATCAAGCGTAAACGGAAACTCTTTGGATGCCTGCGCCGACACTACCCGCATCTTGCCCGGCGTATGGCCCATCTGCAAAAAGCGGCTAAGGCGGCGGCTTTCAGCTTCATACGAATTGACTGGCAGGCTTGCATAGCTCAAACCGCCAGGGTGCGACACGTGATACTGGCAGCCGCCCAACGAGCGCTCCATCCAGGTGTCGACAATGTCAAACGTAAGCGGCGCGTGCACGCCAATGGACGGGTGCAGTGATGACGGAGGATTCCATGCTTTGTAGCGTACGCCAGCCACATACTCGCCCACCGTACCGGTATTTTGCAGTGGCAGCGCACGGCCATTGACGGTGACGACGTAGCGGCTGTCGTTCAACCCTGTGACCTTGACCTCAATGCGTTCGAGTGATGAATCGACATAACGGGCCGTGCCGGTTGATGAGCCTTCTTCACCCATCACATGCCAGGGTTCAAGAGCACTCCTTAACGTCAGCTCCATGCTTTTGACTTTGACTTGACCAATCATCGGGAAGCGAGACTCAAAATGTGGCTCAAACCAGGCCATGTCAAACGCATAGCCGGCTTCGTTCAGCTCGGTCAGCACATCCATAAAGTCCATGCGCACCAGGCTAGGTAGCAAAAAGCGGTCATGCAGCTCGGTGCCCCAGCGCGTCAGGCGGTTACTGGCACCCAGGTAAGGCTTGCTCCAGAAGCGGGCGACGAGAGCGCGCAACAGCAACTGCTGAGTGATGCTCATGCGCGCATGCGGCGGCATTTCAAAAGCGCGCAGTTCCAGCAGGCCAAGCCGCCCGGTTGATGAGTCGGGCGAATACAGTTTGTCGATACAAAATTCGCTGCGATGGGTATTGCCTGTCACGTCAACCAAAATATTGCGCAAGGTTCGGTCAACAATCCATGGCGGCATGTCTTGGTCGTATTTCTCGCGGTTCACGGCAATCTCGCGCATCGCGATTTCCAGTTCATACAACTGGTCATTGCGGGCTTCATCGACACGCGGTGCCTGGCTGGTTGGGCCAATGAACATGCCGGAGAACAAATAACTGAGCGACGGGTGGTTATGCCAGTACGCCACCAGGCTTGCCAGCAGTTCGGGCCTGCGCAAAAACGGGCTGTCTGTAGGCGTGGCACCGCCCATCACAAAGTGGTTACCACCGCCGGTACCGGTGTGGCGACCGTCGGTCATGAATTTTTCAGCCGACAGGCGCGTCTGATATGCCACCTCGTACAAAAATTCTGTATGAGCAACCAATTGACCCCAGTTTTCAGCGGGGTGGATATTGACTTCAATCACGCCCGGATCAGGCGTGACAGCCAGCATTTTCATGCGGGGGTCGCGCGGCGGCGGATAGCCTTCCAGCACAATTTTGAGACTTAACGACTGCGCGGTGGCTTCAATCGCGGCCAGCAAGTCAAGGTAATCCTCCAGTCGCTCCATCGGCGGCATGAAGATATAAAGCGCGCCTGTCTCGCCGCGTACCGATGTCAACCCTGCCGCCTTGGCATTCGCCTCGGATTTTGCTT
>JAYVPR010000315.1:0-5227 GCA_043757245.1 Polaromonas sp.
TTTCCAGATCATTCGTGAACGCGAAGGCGAAGCGACGACAGTACAAACGTACGGCTAGCGAAGCCGACAAAGTGCACGGATGATCTGGAAATGGAATAAATCGGCTTCAGGCGCTGGCTTGCAGTGTTTGCTCTACAAAATCAGCCGCTGCCAGGCACTGCCTGTCTGCACGCGGCCCGCCAATGATTTGCAGGCCCATCGGGTTGCCCGTCACGCCCACAGCACCCGCCACATTCACACAAGGCAGGCCCAGCAGCGTCCAGGCCCGGTTAAAGGTGGATGCGCCTGTGCTGGCGTAGCCTAGCGGTGCTTCGTCAGGCGCGCTGGGGGTCATGAGTACGTCAAATTGGTTGAACCAGTCAGTGCAAGCCATACGGGCTTGGTGAGCCGTTTGCTGTGCAGCCTCATAGGCTGGTGCGCTGATGCTGCGGGCTGCCAGCAGGTAGTCACGCAGAACGGCGGACAAAGCCGCTGGGCGCGTATCAATGTCATGCGCCACCGCCCGCCAAACTTCAAAGCCCTGAATCACGTCTTGCGCATCGAACACGTCTTTCATCCAGACGGGCAGGGTGATGGGTGTGACCTCAGCGCCTTGGGCGCGTAAGGCGGCCATGGCTGTGTTGATGACCCGTTGCCCACTGGGCGATACCGGCCCCCACGGGTAGTCGGCTGGCACGCCAATCCGCCACGGTTTTTTAGGCGCATCATCTATGGCCAATGCAAAACCACTGACAGCCTCAGCAAACCAGGCGACATCGCGCACGCTGCTAGCAAACAGGCCAACCGTGTCGAGTGACCATGAAAAGCATTTGATGCCCGACATGGGCAGCATGTCAAAGCTGGGCTTGAAACCCGTGACACCGCAATACGATGCAGGTCGAATGACCGAGCCACCGGTTTGTGTACCCACTGCAAAGGGCACCAGGCCTGCGGCCACTGCGGCAGCAGAGCCTGCAGACGAGCCACCCGGCGTACGGCCAGGGGCATTCGGGTTAAGTGTGGCGGCGGGGTTTAAAAATGCAAATTCAGTGGTACTTGACTTGCCAATCACCAGCCCGCCAGCACGCTGTATGGCGCCAATGATGGCGGCATCTAGTCTGGGTGTTTGCTCGGCTGCTGTGCCTCTTGTGTACAGCGCAGAGCCGTAGCGGGTGGGCAAGTCGGTTGTATCAATGATGTCTTTAACGGCGACTGGCAGGCCTTGCAGTGGCCCCATTTTTCCGCCCAGCTGCATGCGTTTTAACTGGCTGAGTGCGGCAGGTAAATCAAGACGTGCGGTAAATGCGCCCAGCGCGGTGTCTTCAGCATCAATCCGGGCCAGTGTTGTGGCCAGCAGGTCGGTCGCGTTAAGCGAGCCAGCAAGCAGCTGTGCTGCGGTATGTATAGCCGACATTTATTGGATGGCCTGTAGCGCTGTGGTTTGGTCAAACACGGTTTGTGCCCAGTTGCCTGACAGCTCGAAACGGTGAGTCTGGCTACGCAGGCCGCTGGCGTTTTGCATGCGGATGTAGTAAACGCCCGGCTTTAAATCACCCAACACCAGGCTGGGTTTGTCGTCATTGCCTTGCACCGTCACGACCGACTGCGTCAGTGCTGCATCACTGGCCAGGATGGCTGAGTAATTGCTGCCGGCCATCGCCTGACCATCGGCTTGCTGTCCGACCCAGGCCAGCACCGTTTTTCCATTGATGACGCTCATGCTGGAATAGGTTACGCGCCACTCGCCGTCCTTGATGGCAATCAGTTTGACGCTGTTAAAGCCTTCCAGCCCCACCGCGTCAATACCGCGCACGCGGGCAAACCAGTTGCCGTTGGGCAGGCTGCTCAGGTCGGCACTGGCGTTACCAGCAACCTTCAGACTGCGCACGATTTTGTCAAACTGCTCGTCGCTGGCAACCTGCACACTGTAAGCACTTGCACCCGTCAGCGTCGGCATGGGCCAATTGCCTTGGGGCTTGAGGACTTCTGACGGTAAGCCTGCCAGGTCGGGGGCAGGCAACAGCACAACGACTTTGATTTCTTTTTCAAGCGGGTTGATGACGGCGCCCGTGCCTTTCGGTAAATCAGCGCCGCTCAGATGTGCCGGGTTGTCTGCGCGCACCAGGCCTTCAAGCACCTCGATGCGGGTGGCCTTGCTCAGCGGGTCATCAAACGCGACGCGAAATTCGGTACCGCGCACGCCGACCACCGATGTGGATGTTTCAATTTTTAGTGGGGTGGCACGGTTGGCAGTTTTACTGGCCAGCGCCTCCAATGCCCCTTCGCTCAAACGCATCAGGCCTGAAAACCAGTTGGTCGAGCCGCTTTTAGATGCGTCGCGCATCGCGTAGTCGCGGTTGGTGACGATTTCTGCCAGACTGGCAGGCAAAATCTTCACCCGGCTGCCGTCGCCCAGCTCAATAACTGCCGAGCTGTTAACACCCGTTTTGATTTTGGCGCCGTCTGCCAGAGCCGCACCCGGCTGCATGGCACCGCCTTGCAACGTAACGTCGCCTTCAGTGCTGATGACCTTGCCGCTGGCGGGTTTGGATTTGAGAAAACGCAGAGGAATATTAAGAGTTTGACCGGGCAAGATCACATCCGGGTCTTTGAGCTGGTTGAATTTGGCAACTTCATTCCAGACTCGTGGGCTGGTCAGAATTTTACGGCCGAGTTTGCTGAGGTTGTCAGAGGGCCTGACGATATAAGGCAGGCTGGGCTCTTTGGTGAGCGTTTGCGCAAGCGCTGCCATGCTGACCAAAGATGCTACTAAGAATATAGCTGCTTGCGCCCGTATTGATTGGGTGAAAGCATTATTTGGTTGGTATTTTTGTCTAGATTTCAAAGAGGTTTTGCAGAGCATGAGGTACTTCTTTCTTCAACCAGGCGAATACAGCAGTCTATTTTCAAGCCGTCATTGACCAAACTCCCCGGGACATGACATATTGTCGTTCCTGTGTCATTTTTGCTTTACCAGGGGGCCGTCGGACCAACTCCAGCCATTCAGGCTGGTAAAAATGTACGTCAAAGGGATAACCTTGGCCCCATCGGCTTGCGTCACGGTCAGGCTCAAACGCAGCTGGGCGTCAGGCTCCAGATAACCCAAGTCCAGCGTGATTCGAGCCGTGTCGCCTTTGGCTTTGGCTTCAGTCAGTGCGTTGGCGGGTGAGTTGTTCAGGCTAACCTTTGCGTTGATGGTGTGGCTGGCATCCAGCCCCTGCTGGCTGAACTGCAAAATATGCCGCCCATTGACCACATCCAGCCGGTCAGTGGTGATGCTCCATTGTGTGGGTGGCACAAACGGCGGTGGCGGCAGCACCACCTGCACCGCCTTGGCGCTGTCATAGCCCTCCAGGCCGTTCGCATCAATGCCGCGTACACGGGCAAACCAACCACCATTGGGCAAATTGGCCAGGTCAGCGCGGCCGTCGGTGACCACCAGGTCACGCACAATTTTGCTGAAGCTGTCGTCAATCGCAATCTGCACCCGGTAGCTTTTGGCACCCTCCAGGGTGGGCATGAGCCACAGCGCCAGCGGCTTCAAAATATCAGCGGATATGGCCGACAAATCTGGCGCCTTGAGCAAATCTGCCACTTTGATGTCATTGCTTGTCGGGTTTAATACCGCACCTTTGCCCTGCGGCAGGTCAACACCCACGTTTTGAGCCGGGTTGTCTGTTCTGACCAAGCCTTCAAGTACCTCGGTACGTGCGATTTTACTGACCGGATCGTCATAAGACACCCTAAACTGCGTGCCGCGTACACCCATCGTGGAGGTGGGCGTTTCAACTCGCAGCGGTGTTGCGCGGCGGGTGGATTTAGATGCCAGCGTGTCGAGCGCACCTTGCGCCAGCCGAATCAAACCTGAAAACAGGTTGGTGCTGCCGCTGCTGGCCGCATCGCGGCTGGCATAGTTGCGGCTGGTGACCAGCTCTGCCAGCGTATTGGGCAACAGCGTGATGCGGCTGCCGTCGGCCAGCTCGACCACGGCCGAGCTGTTGGCACCGGTTTGCAATTTGCTGCCTTCGTTGATCGGGTTGCCGACAGCAGCGGCAGTGCCGGACAGCTTGACATCACCATAAGTGCTGATGACCTTGCCTTCAATCGGCTGCGACTTCATCAACCGTGTTGGAATGTTGATGACCTGGCCAGGCGTGATGGCGTTTGGGTTCTTCAGCTGATTAAAGCGGGCGACTTCCGTCCAGTCTTGCGGGTTGGTCAATATTTGCACACTCAACACGATCAATTTGTCTTTGGGCTTGATGGTGTACGGCAGGCTGGGCTCTGTGGCAGGCGTTTGCGCCTGTGTGCCAGAGAGCATGCAAAGCGCTACTAAAAAAATAGCTGCTTGCGCCCGTATTGATTGGGAAAAAGCATTATTTGAATGATATTTTTGCTTGGATTCAGGAAGATTTTTATGCTGCATGGCGTATTTTTGGTTAACCAGGCGGTCTTTGCCGTATTTCCAAGTTTTGTTGTTATCAATCACCCTGCTACTGGTATCGAAAGTAGTAGCTTAATGCGGATGCGTTGTAAAGAGTGTGCGCTATTTAACGCAAATCGGATGTTTTGCAACTACAGCGCAACGCGGTCGCATTTATGCACCATCCGCGTGCGAAATTGCACGTGGGCTACCTCTGTCGCGCTGTTTTAAGCTGCTAAAACGCTTTTCACAGCGGTAGACACTTGTCCCATGTCGGCTTTGCCCGCCAGTTTGGCCTTGGCCGCACCCATGACTTTGCCCATGTCGCCGGGCCCGCTGGCGTTGAGCTCGGCTACGATGGTTTTGACAACGGCCAGCACTTCATTAGCACTCAGACGTGCGGGCAGATAAGCCGTTAACACCGTGATCTCTTGGGCTTCCTTGTCGGCCATGTCTTGTCTAGCAGCTTTGGTGAAAGCTTCAATCGAGTCTTTGCGCTGCTTGATCATTTTGTCGATGATGGCAATCACGGCTACATCATCAAGCACCACGCGCTCATCGACTTCTTTTTGCTTGCAAGCCGAAAGCAGCAGGCGAATGGTGCCCAGGCGCTCGCTGTCCCTGGCGCGCATGGCTGTTTTCATGTCTTCAGTGATTTGGTCTTTGAGTTGCATGGTGGGTGTCCTGATGCGGTAGATCTTAAAATAAAAAAGCCCGCAAGATTTAAATCTGCGGGCTTTTCAGTGAATTTGCAATACGTTCAGTACAGCTTCTTTGGCAATTGCATTGAGCGAATGCGTTTGTAATTGCGCTTCACGGCAGCCG
>JAYVPR010000316.1:0-5226 GCA_043757245.1 Polaromonas sp.
TTTCCATATCAATCCGACATGTTGTTGCTTCGCCTTGGCCGTTATAGCACTGTCTGCGGCTTCGCGCCTAATGTCGTATCGATCTGGAAACGGAATAACCTTTACTCGTTATGCGTCATTGCTTAGCCAGCATGATGTAGATCGTCGGATATTCTGGGATTCCAGCTTGTCCGGTCGGAGAAGCCGGTCAGCCGGGTTGCGCTCATTCCCGCGAAACCCACCCCGCTTGACAGCTTGTCTTTAGGCGTCAATTCTGTGCTTTTGTGGCTCTGTTCGCGTTACGTATTGATTGAGTAACTCCATAGAGTGAACGTGCTCACGATCATGGTTTCATGAATTTAGTATGTAAATCAACAGGTTGCATCAATGGCGGCAGTTTGACCCCTACGTAACGCGAACAGAGCCGCTTTTGTACATGGTTCTATGAACTCTGTCGCCTATCTTCCCCAATCCAAACGTCTGCTGGAGCAGGTGAGCGAGGTTTGCGTTACAAAGACTATAGTCTGAAAACCGAGCAGTGAACCCTCGACCACAAACTACTGCTTATGCGGCTGCTTGCCAAGAACAGCGATTCAGAACCCAAAAACAAACTTGAAAAGGATCCTAGCCCAAAGCGCGGTTCACTTCACACTCATCCAGCGTTGTGAAGGCAGCATTGTGCCTATCGGTCAAAGGCCCGCCGCCGGGTATCACCTGACCAGATGCGTCATAACCAATTGCCTTGAACTTCCAGACGCTGCCAATCTGTTTGAGGCTGCCAACGTGCAGGCCAGCCTCGGTCAGCACGCGGCAAATGCCTGCGTTTTGCAATTGAAGTTTGAGTGAGTTTGGCAAAACGTAGGTGGCAGGTTGCGACTCAAGCCAGCTCCGCAGCACCAAGAGTGAAGAGTGAAGAGTGAAGAGTGGTCTGACGTGAATTATTTGGCGACGACGCGAACCATCTCCAAACATTTGTTCGAGTAGCCCCATTCGTTGTCATACCAAGCGACGATTTTGACGAACGTGCTGTCCAGCGCAATCGATGCATCGGCATCAAAGATGGAGGTGCGGGTGTCGCCCCTGAAATCGGTGGCGACGACTTTGTCTTCGGTGTAGCCCAAGATGCCTTTGAGTGCGCCCTCACTCTGCGCTTTCATCTCGGCGCAGATTTCTTTCATGGTGGCTTCTTTGCTCAGTTCGCAAGTCAGGTCAACCACCGACACGTCAGAGGTTGGCACACGGAAGGACATACCAGTGAGCTTTTTGTTCAGTTCTGGAATCACCACACCCACCGCTTTGGCTGCACCGGTGGACGAAGGAATGATGTTTTCCAGAATACCGCGGCCGCCGCGCCAATCCTTGTTACTTGGGCCATCTACGGTTTTTTGAGTGGCGGTAGCGGCATGTACTGTCGTCATCAAGCCGCGCTTGATGCCCCATTTGTCGTTCAATACCTTGGCCACTGGGGCGAGGCAATTGGTGGTGCAAGATGCGTTGGAAATAATGGCCTGGCCTGCATAGGTTTTGTCGTTCACGCCGAAGACGAACATGGGCGTGTCATCTTTTGACGGAGCCGAGATGATGACTTTTTTAGCGCCAGCAGCAATGTGCTTGTCAGCGCCTGCTTTGTCCAGGAAAAGGCCCGTGCATTCAAGCACCACATCGGCCCCCACTTCGTTCCACTTCAGTGCCGCCGGATCGCGTTCTTGGGTCAGGCGAATCTTCTTGCCGTTGACGATCAGCGTATTGCCTTCGACCGATACATCGCCCTTGAAGCGGCCATGCACCGAGTCGTATTGCAGCATGTAGGCCAGATAGTCGGGCTCCAGCAAGTCATTGATGCCAACGATTTCAATGTCGCTGAAGTTTTGTACTGCCGAGCGAAGGACGTTGCGTCCGATACGACCGAAACCGTTGATACCTACTTTGATTGCCATGATTTCTTTTCTGTTGAGGTTAAAAATACTGGGGAATTTGCTTATTTCTTTAAAACTTTGCGTACCGTATTCGCCACGTTCTCAGGTGTAAACCCAAAGTGCTTGAACAGCACCGGTGCAGGCGCTGATTCGCCGTAGGTGTCGATGCCGACTACCGCTGCACAGCCGTATTTCCACCAGCCGTCGGTGACGCCCATTTCAACCGCAATGCGTGGGATGCCTGCTGGCAGCACTTCGGTTTTATAGGCCGTTTTTTGCTTGTCGAATGTTGTGTTGCTGGGCATAGAGACAACGCGAACTGCTATTTTAAAAGTAGCAAGTAACTCTTGTGCTTTAAGCGCCAATTGAACTTCAGAGCCTGTGGCGATGATGACCGCCTGGGCTTTTTTATTCAACCCGACTTCACTTGGCTCAGACAGAACGTACGCGCCTTTGCTGATCTGGCCCAGGTCATCTTTGGGCGCATAAGGCAAATTCTGGCGGCTGAGCAGCAACGCTGTCGGCTTGGTTTTGTTTTGCAAGGCCACAGCCCAGGCCACGGCTGTTTCAGCCGTGTCGCCCGGGCGCCAAACGTCCAGATTCGGAATCAAGCGCAAGCTGGCAGCGTGCTCAATGGACTGGTGGGTCGGGCCGTCTTCGCCCAGGCCAATGCTGTCGTGGGTGAAGACGTGAATCACGCGCAGCTTCATCAGTGCGGCCATACGGATGGCGTTACGCGAGTAGTCGCTGAAGGTCAAAAACGTACCGCCGTAGGGGATGTAGCCGCCATGCAGCGCCACGCCGTTCATGATGGCAGCCATGCCGAACTCGCGCACGCCGTAGTTGATGTGGCGGCCACCCGCGCTGATGCCTTCGGCATTCGGCGTTAAAACGACTTCACCATTCATGTCAAAGCGCAGGTTAGGCGTTGACTGGGTGTTGGTCAGGTTAGAGCCCGTCAGGTCAGCCGAGCCACCCAGCATTTCAGGCAACCCAGCGGTGAAGGCCTCAAGTGCCAGCTGCGACGCTTTGCGCGACGCGACTGTTTCAGCTTTACTGTGCGCGGCCAAAATCGTGTCCACTGCCAGTTGGTCAAAGTGCTTGGGCAAGTCGCCCTTCATGCGGCGGGAGAGCTCTTGCGCGAGGTCTGGATACGCGGTTTTATAGCCGGCAAATTTAGCGTCCCAAGCCGCCTCAGCCGCCAAGCCTTTGGCTTTTGCATCCCAAGCATGATGAACTGCCTCAGGTATTTCAAACGGCGCATGCGGCCAGTCGAGTGCTTCGCGGGTAAGCTTGATTTCCTCCGCACCCAGCGGCTCGCCGTGCGCTTTGGCGGTGTTGGCGCGATTCGGGCTGCCTTTGCCGATGTGGGTTTTACAAACGATCAGCGTGGGCTTGTTGTCTGCGCCTGTTTTTGCAGTTGCAATCGCAGTGGACACGGCGGCTGCATCATGCCCGTCGATCGGGCCAATCACGTTCCAGCCGTAAGCTGCAAAGCGCAGCGGCGTGTTGTCAATAAACCAGGGCGCAACCTGGCCGTCAATGCTGATGCCGTTGTCGTCATACAGCGCCACCAGCTTACCCAAGCGCCACGCGCCTGCCAATGCGGCGGCTTCGTGGCTGATGCCTTCCATCAGGCAGCCATCGCCCATGAAGACGTAGGTGTGGTGGTCAACCACGCTATGGCCTTCACGGTTGAATTCTTTGGCCAGCAGCTTTTCAGCCAATGCCATACCCACGGCGTTCGTCAGGCCCTGACCGAGTGGGCCGGTGGTGGTTTCAACGCCGGGGGTGTAGCCGATTTCAGGATGGCCAGGCGTTCTGCTGTGCAACTGGCGAAAGTTTTTGAGTTCTTTCATGGGCAGCGCATAGCCCGTCAGATGCAGCAGCGCATAAATCAGCATCGAGCCGTGGCCGTTAGACAAAACAAAACGGTCGCGGTCAAACCAGTGAGGGTTGTGCGGGCTGTGCTTCAGGTGCCCACCCCACAGCGCAACAGCCATATCGGCCATGCCCATAGGCGCACCGGGGTGGCCAGAATTGGCTGCTTGAACGGCATCCATGGCGAGTGCGCGAATGGCATTGGCCATCAGAGTAGAAGTGTTGTCAGCCATTGCGTAAAGTCCGGTGAGGGGTGTTGGGGTTAACCCATGATTTTACGGGATGCGTTTTGCGCCGCACCCAGCTGCACACCAACCACACAGCAGCCAAATAAACGCTACATATTCAGGAGCTGCTTATGCCCGTATTTATTGGGCTAGAAGGTAATTTATCGCCAAAAAATGGCTATAGTTAGTTCAATATGACCATTTCCGCCCTGATTTTGGCCGCCGGACGCGGCCAGCGCATGCGCCCGCTGACCGACAGCACGCCCAAGCCACTTTTGCACGTGCGCGGCCAGGCGCTGATTGACTGGCAGGTGCAAGCGCTGGCTGTTGGCGGCTTTACCCGCCTGGTCATCAACACGGACTGGCTCGGGCAACAGATTCCGGCACATTTCGAGCATCAAATTGGCCTTGGCCTCAATAAATACGGGCATAAGCAGCTATCAATTTCATATTCTCAAGAAGGTGTTGATTTTGGCGCTGCGCTTGAAACTGCCGGCGGCGTGGCACGTGCGCTGCCGCTGCTGGGCGAGGTTTTTTGGGTATTGGCGGGTGATGTGTATGCGCCAGAATTTGCCTTTACGCAAAGCGCGGTTGACCGTTTTTCTGCCAGTGGCAAGCTGGCGCATTTGTGGCTGGTACCCAATCCGGCGCACCATTTAAAGGGTGATTTTGGCTTGAGCGCCGACGGGCAAGCCTTGAATGCGCCTTCGGACAGCCAGCAACCTCGCTACACCTTCAGTACCATTGCGCTGTATCGCAAAGCCTTTTTTGACACCTTGCCGTTTGGCAATCCGCAAGGTATCAAAGCCCCGCTGGCCCCCTTGCTACGCGCCGCGATGGACAATCATCAGGTTTCAGGGGAGCTGTACGCAGGCTCATGGACGGATGTGGGTACACCTGAACGTTTGGCAGAATTAAATCGAACCTGAAACCATTTATGACCATGACTGTTTACCAAAAGCGCCGCAACCTGGTTGCCAAAGCCCTCAAAACCGCAGGCGGTGGCATCGCTCTTCTGCCCACAGCACCCGAAGCTCCACGCAACCGCGACAGTGACTTCCCGTATCGGCACGACAGCTACTTTTATTACCTGACCGGCTTTACTGAACCCGGCAGTTGGCTGGCGATTGATTCAACCGGTAAAACCACGTTGCTTTGTCGCCCCAAAGACCTAGAGCGCGAGATTTGGGATGGCATTCGTTTGGGGCCTCAAGCGGCGGTTC
>JAYVPR010000317.1:0-5215 GCA_043757245.1 Polaromonas sp.
ACCGTGCCCGGCGGTTGCGCCAGGATCGCCTGGTAGCTTGGACCACCGCCGCGACCGACAGTGCCGCCGCGGCCATGAAACATCCGAAGTTTGATCTCCCCCACGCTGGGCACTCTGTGCACTGCGCTGCCCCACGTCGGGGAAGGGCCCCCGGCTTTACCGGTGTGGGGGGCTTTCGCGTCCTGGGGCGGTCCGGCGGCGCTCAGACGGTCGTGCGAATTGGCGAATTGGTCGAACAGCTGAACCAGCGCGATCTCGGCGCGGTAAAGCTCCCAATTGCTGGTGAAGATGCCGCCGTCCTTGTTGCTGTCGCTGTAGCCCAGCATGATGTCCTGCTCCGCGCCCGATCGCTGCACCATCCGCGCGATGCCCGGCAACGCATAAAACTCGCGCATGATGGGTGCAGCGTTGCGTAAGTCTTCAATGGTTTCAAACAGCGGAACGACGATGAGGTCGTTGGTGGCCTGATCATCAAGAATGCCATGCATTAAACCGACTTCTTTTTCCAGCAGCAGCACTTCGAGCAAGTCGCTCACCGTTTCAGTGTGGCTGATGATGTAGTGGCGAATCGCCTCTTTGCCAAAGCGTGCACGGACCGTGCGTGCCGCTTCAAAAATAGCCAGTTCGCCCTGCGTGTGGGTTGAGTACGCAGCGCCGACCACACGCAGCGGCCGCGCGTCGTTCAGCAGGCGCATGAGCAGCTCGCGCTTGGCGACTTCACTCAAGTGTGCATAGGCGGGCTCAATGCGTGCAGTGGCCAACAGCTCGGCCACGACTTCTTCATGTTTGTCAGAACTTTGGCGCAAGTCTACCGTAGCCAGGTGAAAACCAAATACATCGACCGCGCGAATCAGCGGGTGCAGGCGCTGGGCGATTAGCGCCTCGCCGTGGTTTGCCCGCAATGATGCGGCGATGGTGCGCAAGTCGGCCAAAAATTCTTCCGGCTTTGTGTAGGCGTTTTGCGGCGCAACGGCGTGGCGTGCGGCGTCTGTGCCAGTCAGTTTCTTCAATGTGGCGGCCAGGCGTGCGTACACGCCAGTCAGTGCGCGGCGGTAGGGCTCGTCTTGCCGATGCTCGTTGGTGTCAGGCGAGCTATTGGCGAGCGCTTGCATGTCGGGGGTCACCCCTGCCAGCATGGCGGACATCGACAGCTCGCTGCCCAGCAAATGAGTCTCCGTCAGGTAGTGGCGCAGGGCTACCTCGGCCTGTCGGCTAAGTGCGTAGTTCAGTGTGTCGGCGCTTACATTCGGATTGCCGTCGCGGTCGCCGCCTATCCATTGGCCCATGCGCAGAAAACTATGTACTGGGAGGTGACCGAGTTCTCGCTCCAGGTTGGCATACAGCTTGGGGATTTCACGCAAAAAGGTCGCTTCGTAGTAGCTCAATGCGTTTTCAATTTCGTCGGCCACCGTCAACTTGGTAAAGCGCAGCAGCCGGGTTTGCCACAGTTGCATGACGCGGGCGCGCAGCTGGGCTTCGTTGGCAGCCAGCTCGCGCGGCGTTAGTGCGTCTTTGGCGGCCAGCGCGGGGCTGATGGCACCTAGCGCCAATGCCAGGGCTTTGATGTCGTCGCGTGCCGTCAGGAGGTGGGCGATGCTGCGTTCGGCATCCAATATGCTTTTGCGCTGCACTTCTGTTGGGTGGGCTGTCAGTACCGGGGACAAAAAACTGTGTGCAAGCGTGTTTGCTATGGTTTTGGGTGCAATACCCGCCCATCGCAAGCGGGACAGGGCCACATCAATACTGCCTTCCTGGGTGTCGCCGGCCCGCTCATGAATGGCCCGGCGGCGAATGTGGTGACGGTCTTCCGCCAGATTTGCCAGGTGGCTGAAGTAGGTGAAGGCGCGAATCACGCTGACGGTTTGGTCGCCTGACAAGCCTTTGAGCAATTTTTTCAGCGCCTTGTCTGACTCCATATCCGCATCGCGTCTGAAGGCCACTGACAGCTTGCGCACTTGTTCAATCAGCTCATAAGCGGCGATGCCTTCTTGCTCGCGAATCACGTCGCCCAAAATTCTGCCCAGCAGGCGGATGTCTTCTACCAGGGGGCGTTCGCTGTCTTTGGTGGCTTTTTTTGTCATGTGGTTTCAGTCTGTTTGAGCACTTGTGCATGCTAGCATTGCCTTTACTGACAGATTACAAACGGGTTACGAGTGGCTACTGCGCATCAAACAAAGAAAATCGTGATTGCCACGCGCGAAAGCCGCTTGGCGCTGTGGCAGGCCGAGCATGTCAAAACGCTGTTAGAGGCGCGTTTGGGCTGGCAGGTTGAGCTGCTGGGCATGACCACGCTGGGCGACCAGATATTGGATCGGTCACTGAGCAAAGTTGGCGGTAAGGGTCTGTTTGTCAAAGAGCTGGAAATTGCCTTGCAAGAAGGTCGCGCCGATATCGCTGTGCATTCGCTCAAGGACGTGCCGATGGATCTGCCAGAAGGTTTTGCGCTGGCCTGCGTGCTTGCGCGTGAAGACCCGCACGATGCCTTTGTGTCTAACCAATATGCCAGTCTGGCTGATTTGCCGCATGGCGCCATCGTCGGCACATCCAGCCTGCGCCGCCTGGTGTTGCTCAAGAGTTTGCGTCCTGATTTAAAAATTCAACCCTTGCGCGGTAACCTGGACACGCGTTTGCGCAAGCTTGATGACGGCCAGTACGATGCGATTGTTCTGGCGGCAGCTGGGCTTAAACGTCTGGGGCTGGAGGCGCGTATCCGCAGCACGTTTGAAACCACCGACATGTTGCCTGCAGCCGGGCAGGGCGCTTTAGGTATTGAGGTGCGTGCGGACCGGACCGACTTGCTCGACAGTCTGGCTACGCTGGCCGACATGCCAACCTGGTTGGCCGTCACGGCCGAGCGCACGGTGTCGCGCGCTATGGGCGGCAGCTGCTCGATGCCGCTGGCGGCTTTCACGCGTGGGCCGACGTCAGGTGGCGATAAAGGCATGTTGCTGCAGGCCGCATGGGGTGATCCGGCCAGTGTGGAAACAGGCAACATCACGCCGCTGGTGCATGCCGAGAAAGCTGCACAAGTAGACACTTTTGTACAAGCCGAGGCGCTTGGCGAAGCGGTAGCCAGCGCGCTGCGTGCAGGCGGTGCGATATGGGCGACAAACTCCGCCGCGTGATCGTCACCCGACCAGCGCGGGACGCTGCGCATTGGGTTGGCGAACTTGCAAACAGCGGTTTTAAGGCGCAAGCCCTGCCGTTAATTGAGATCGGGCCTGTCACTGACCCAGCAGGCATCGCGCTACTTCAAGATGCTTGGCGTAGCCTGAACGACTACGCGGCCTGCATGTTTGTCAGCGGCAATGCTGTGCAGCATTTCTTCCAGAAAAAAATAGCTGGAGCCCAATTAAAGACGGAACAATATGCTATAGATAAGATAGCAAAAAATATAGCAATCAGGGCAATAAATACGTTGCCGGTCAGTCTGCGTTTTTTGGCTCCTGGGCCTGGAACGGCGGCTGCGCTACTAGCTATGGGTGTACCTGCTGCGCAAATTGACTCGCCGCCGCTTGAGGCAGGTCAGTTTGACTCAGAAGCGCTGTGGCAAGTAGTGGGCCAGCGTGATTGGCGCGGTAAGCGTGTGCTGATGCTGCGTGGGCAAACCAGTAGCACAACACCTCAAGCGGTTGCAAGCCGTGACTGGCTGGCGCAACAGTTTCTCGCTGCGGGCGCGCAAGTCGATATGCTCGGCGTTTACCAGCGCTCGGCCCCCAGGCTCACAGCCGTGCAGATTGAGCTGGTGCAAACTGCCAGTCAGGATGGCTCGGTCTGGTTGTTCAGCAGCTCAGAAGCGCTAGCCAATTTGATGCAGCGACTCCTGCTGGTGGGTGGGGCAGGGGTGGATTGGCGGCACGCTCGTGCCATTGCCACCCATCCGCGCATTGCGCAGGCTGTGCGTGCTGCGGGCTGGGGTGTTGTGCAGGAGTCACGCCCAATGTTGGCAGACATCGTGGATGCACTGCACTCGATAGAATCTGAGACTCATGAGTGAAAGTCAAAACCTTCCCCCCGGGCCTCCTTCCGCGCTTCCCACCGCGCCTGCACAACTCAGCCTTGATTCAGCCGCACCAAGCGCGCCCACAAGCGTTGTGAGCATTCCGCTTGGCTGGGTACTTGCCGTGGCGCTGCTGGCGGGCGCGGCTTTGCTGGTCAGTGGCTTGCTATGGCAAAAGCTGGGCAATATTCAAGAAGAACTCGCTCGCCGCAGCCTGGACTCAGGTGCTCAGTCGATTGAAGCCCGCACGCTGGCCAAAGCCGCGCAAGACAGCACCCGTGAGCTGACGGCCCGACTGGCTTTGCAAGAAAACCGCATCAGTGAGGTTAGCCTGCAACGCAGCCAGCTTGAAGAGCTGATGCAAAGCCTGTCGCGATCGCGTGATGAAAACCTGGTGGTTGATATTGAATCGGCCTTGCGCCTGGCGCAGCAACAGTCGCAATTGACTGGCAGCGCCGTGCCTTTGATTGCCGCCATGACATCGGCCAGCCAGCGCTTGCAACGCGCGGCCCAGCCTAGGCTCAACCCCTTGCAGCGGGCGCTGGCGAAAGACCTGGAGCGCATCAAAGCCGCCAGCCTGACCGACGTGCCTGTACTGATGATCAAAATTGACGAGCTGACCCGTATGGCCGATGACCTGCCTGTTGCTAATGCGATGGTCATGAACACGCCAGCCAAGCAAAATACAGCGACTGCCGCCCCGCCAACCGCAGGGGCAAAGAGTCAAGCACAGGCCTCGCTGCTGCTCGGCTGGTTTGACAGGCAAAACCTGGAGGCCGCTGCTCGCCGCGCATTGGACAGCATTCGTGAGGAAGCCCGTAAGCTGCTGCGGGTGAGCCGTATCGAGCAACCTGAGGCGGCTTTGCTGTCGCCTGAACAGTCATTTTTTCTGCGTGAAAACCTCAAGCTGCGCTTGCTGAATGCGCGGCTGGGTTTGTTGTCACGGCAAACCGATACCGCGCGCGCTGATTTGGCAAGTGCCAGTGTGTGGCTGGGTAAATACTTTGACCCGACATCGCGCAAAACCCAGGCAGCCAGCCAGTTGCTGCAGCAAATACAGAGCCAGCTCAAAACCAGTGAGCTGCCGCGCCTGGACGAGACCATGGCTGCGCTGGCCACCGCAGCGGCTGGCCGCTAAGGGGTGCAAAAATAACAAACATACCGTTTTGGATGGCACTGGCGGGCGCATTGCGTCGTTGCTTGTCGCTTGTGTGG
>JAYVPR010000318.1:0-5211 GCA_043757245.1 Polaromonas sp.
AACTACACACCGAACGCCAACCTGGCCAATCTGCTGAACCCGCTGATTGGCTTTGCCTTCGGCGCCTCGCTGATTTCCATTTTTGCGCGACTCGGCGGCGGCATCTTCACCAAGGGCGCTGACGTAGGCGCTGACCTGGTGGGCAAAGTCGAAGCAGGTATCCCCGAAGATGACCCGCGCAACCCGGCCGTGATTGCCGACAATGTGGGCGACAACGTGGGCGATTGCGCCGGCATGGCCGCCGATTTGTTCGAGACCTATGCCGTCACGCTGATTGCCACCATGGTGCTGGGTGCGCTACTGGTGGCATCTGCACCGATGAACGCCGTGCTCTACCCGCTGGCGCTTGGTGCCGTATCTATCGTCGCGTCTATCATTGGCTG
Organism: Polaromonas sp.; assembly: GCA_043757245.1. Classification (GTDB taxonomy): domain Bacteria; phylum Pseudomonadota; class Gammaproteobacteria; order Burkholderiales; family Burkholderiaceae_C; genus Polaromonas. The sequence continues at coordinate 384 of JAYVPR010000318.1, forward strand.
CTTTTTCGTCAAGGCCACGCCGGGCATGAAGAACGTCATGCCCGCGCTGTACAAAGGCTTGGCGATTGCCGGCATTTTGTCGGTGGTAGCGTTTTACTTCGTCACGATGTGGCTGATACCGGATAACGCCATTACTGCCACGGGCAGCCAGATCAAGCTGTTTGGCGCTTGCGCTGTGGGCCTGGTTTTAACTGCTGCATTGGTGTGGGTTACCGAGTACTACACCGGCACGCAATACGCGCCTGTCAAGCACATTGCACAAGCTTCAACCACTGGTCACGGCACCAACATCATTGCTGGTCTGGGCGTGTCTATGCGTTCGACCGCCTGGCCCGTGATATTTGTGTGCGTTGCCATTTTGGTGTCGTTCAAATTGGCCGGCCTGTACGGCATTGCGATTGCTGCTACGTCGATGCTGAGCATGGCGGGTATTGTGGTGGCGCTTGATGCGTATGGCCCCATCACCGACAACGCTGGTGGAATTGCCGAAATGGCCGACATGCCGCCTGAAGTTCGCGCCGTGACGGACCCGCTCGACGCCGTAGGCAATACCACCAAAGCCGTGACCAAAGGCTACGCGATTGGCTCGGCCGGCTTGGCTGCGCTGGTGCTGTTTGCAGACTACACCCACAAGCTGGAAAGCTACGGCAAAGCCATCAGCTTTGACCTGAGCGACCCGATGGTTATCGTCGGCCTGTTTATCGGTGGCTTGATTCCCTACTTGTTTGGTGCGATGGCGATGGAAGCCGTTGGCCGCGCTGCGGGCTCTGTGGTGGTTGAAGTGCGGCGCCAGTTTGCTGATGGCCTGATCATGGCGGGCAAACGCAAGCCAGACTACAGCGCAGCGGTGGACATGCTGACCACCTCAGCGATCAAGGAAATGATCATCCCCTCTTTGCTGCCGGTTGTCGTGCCAATTCTGGTCGGCTTGCTGCTGGGCCCCAAAGCCTTGGGCGGTATGCTGATGGGCACCATCGTGACTGGCTTGTTTGTGGCGATTTCCATGTGTACTGGCGGCGGTGCCTGGGACAACGCCAAAAAGTACATTGAAGACGGCAACCACGGCGGCAAAGGCTCTGATGCGCACAAAGCCGCTGTTACTGGCGACACCGTAGGCGATCCCTACAAAGACACCGCAGGCCCAGCCATCAATCCACTGATCAAGATCATCAACATCGTAGCGCTGCTAATTGTGCCGCTGATGATGAAGTTCCATGGCGGCGATGCGGTAGCTGCACCGAGCACACCCAACGCAGCACCTGTAGCTATCAGCGCCCCCGCCATGCCTGCACCAGCTCCCAAGCAGGCAGCCGATGCGGCGGCAAAGCCAACCCCTGTTCCCGCTGCGTCAGCGCCCAAGTAAGTAAGGGGAAAAAGGCCACGGCCTTTGCCTGAAAAACCCGCCATGGCGGGTTTTTCTTTTTGCGGATGAGCAGAACCCGCTATTTAATTAATAGCTTGTTACGCCCGTTTTTATTGGATTAAAGGCATTTTCAGCAGTCAGAATGGGACGGCTGTTTTCACGCACCTTTAGTCACTTGAGCAATATCATGGGGCGCTTCAGGTACGTGTTGCGCTTTCAAGCAAGATCAGCCTCATGCAGCTCAATTACATCGCCAACACCTCTATCCCCTCCTCCTCCGGCAAAACCATTCCCGTGATCGACCCGTCTGACGGTCAGTCGTTTGACGAGATTTCGCGCAGCAACGCACCTGACATTCACACCGCAGTCACCGCAGCACATGGCTGCTTTGATCTGGTCTGGCAGCACGTCACCGCTGCTGAGCGTGGGCGGCTGTTGATGAAGCTGTCGAACAAAATTGCTGAGCATGCAGACGAGCCGGCTCTGCTGGAGCAACGCGATTGCGGAAAACCTGTTCAGCCGGGGCACGCCTGTTGGTCGAGCAAAGCATTTACGAGCCCTTGTTAGAGCGCCTTGGCGCAGCCTTTGAAGCCCTGCGCGTTGGCCCCCTTATCCGCCAAAGCCAGCAGCAACGCGTGTGGGACTTTTTAAGCGATGCCCAGGTGGCAGGCATACCCATGGTGGCGCAAGGCCAGATTGTTGACGACGCGTCCGAGAGCGGCTACTACCAAGCCCCCACCCTGCTGCGTGATGTGCCGGTGATGCACCGCCTGGTGCAAGAAGAAGTGTTTAGCCCCGTGTTGTGCGCCATGCCCTTCAAAGACGAAGCACATGCAGTTGAATTGGCCAACGCCACCCAGTTCGGCCTGGTAGCAGGCGTGTGGACCGAAGACGGTGCACGCCAGTTCCGCATGGCAAAAAAAGTCCGCGCAGGCCAGGTCTTCATCAACAACTACGGCGCAGGTAGCGGGGTAGATTTGCCATTTGGCGGGGTGAAGTCGTCTGGGTATGGACGTGAGAAAGGGTTTGAGGCTTTGCTTGGGTTTACTGTGTTGAAGACGGTGGTGGTCAAGCATGGGTGAAATTTGCAAATAATGGCAACTCCTTCTTAATCTGACTAGAATACAAACTACTTTTTAAAGTCACACCATGAACACTTGGCCTGTACAAGAAGCAAAAGCCCGTTTCAGCGAATTCCTTAACGCAACGCTGACACTCGGCCCGCAAGTAGTGACTTATCACGGCAAAGAGTCTGCCGTGTTGCTGCCCATTGCCCAATGGGAACAGCTTAAAAAATTCGCACCTAACGATATGAAGGATTGGCTGCTTAACCGAGGGCCAAAATTTGACGGCGGCTTGTTGCTGCCAGACCGTGCAGCGGTAAAAGCCCGCAGACGCCCTGCGCCACAGTTTTAGCGCATCAATCTGGCCGATTCGTGTACCTGCTAGACACCAATGTCGTCTCTGAGCTGCGCAAAACCAAGCCGCACGGTGCGGTTTTGGCGTGGATTCAATCTGTCCAAAGCCAGTCGCTGCACTTAAGCGCTGTTGTTATTGGCGAAATTCAAGCAGGCGTAGAACTCACCCGCAAAAACGACCCCGCCAAGGCGCTTGAGATAGAAGCATGGCTAGACGGTTTGCAGGCTTCGTTTTCAGTGCTAGCTGCTGATGCTGCTGTATACAGATGCTGGGCCAAACTGACGCACCGCACACCAGGCCACCACGACCAAGATGCCATGATCGCCGCCACAGCGCTGGTACACAGCCTAACCGTCGTTACGCGCAACACCAAAGACTTCAAAACTTTTGGCGTTGAACTGTTAAACCCTTTCATACCAGTTAAATAGTCTTGATTTACCCTACAAATTAACATTTTACCCAATAAATACGGGCGTAAATAGCTCCTAAATATATAGCAAATAAAACTATGCTGTTAAAAAATATTATCGTCATCTGCCTGCTGGCAACGTCAGCTCTGTGCAGCCTGGCGATTAGCGCGGACAAAAGCGCATCCTCAGCAGAAATTGAAAAGCTGCAAGAGCAGGTTCGCACGCTGGACAAAGAACTGGCCGTTCAGCGCGAAGCCTTTCTCAGAAAACTCGACGACGTAGAAAAACGTCAGGCTGACAGCACAGCGCAACAGGCCAACAGCCTGACGCTGCAATCTACCAGTATGGCGGCAATATCTAACCAAACAACATTGTTGGGTAACTACATTGCTTACACCAGCGCCGCCATTACTGTTTTTGTATTTATAGCCGGCATTGCCACCTACTTCAGTGCTAAAAGTAAGGCAGAAAAAGAAGCGAGGGTAGCGTCACAGCAGTGGTTTAAGGAAAATGCCACAGCGTTGAACAGCGAGTTCGATGCGCTTAAAGCCACAGCTCTAAAAGTGGCAAAGGAAATGGACACGCACCGCATGGGAGTTGAGCAAACGGCAGCTACCGCGATAGCCGGTATAAGTGCAGCAATGTCGTCCGCCTTGCTAAATGATGCGCAGGGAGACATGACGACAGCGCCAGCCATACTCGCAGCGACCGGCACAGTCCGTGCGATCAGCGAAGCGCTTAAGGCTAAGCCCGAAGCAGAATTTACGGCTGAAGATTTTTTTGCGCGTGGTTTAGATCACGTCACAGCAGAGAATTATCTCTCTGCGCTATCGTCTTTTGAAAATGCCTTGAAGCTTGCAGACCAACAAACGCCAAGAGACAAACTAGCTTTGTACCTCTTTGCACAAGGCGTCACGCTAGGCCAGTTGGGCAAGTCTGCCGAAGCCATTGCGGTTTACGACGTGCTAGACCAGCGTTTTGGGCAAGACACCGCGCCCGGTGTGCGTGAGCGAGTGGCTAGCGGGCTTGTCAACAAAGGCGTCGGGCTTGGCAAGTTGGGCAAGTCTGACGAAGCCATTGCGGTTTACGACGCGCTAGACCAGCGTTTTGGGCAAGACACCGCGCCCGGGGTGCGTGAGCTAGTGGCTAGCGGGCTGAATGGCAGAGGTTTTAACCAGATCATGCTGGCTAAACAGCAGTGGGTTGACTTTGCACAGCGCAGTACCTTGCTTACCAGCGCTGTAGATTGCTTGAAACGAGCTTTACCGAGTTGCAGCATGGATGACCGAGCCGTGGTTTTAGGCAACTTGGGTTACGCCCAGTTTTTAGCCGGTCAGCACCCAGCTGCTGAAATTGCCACGCTTGAGTGCCTGCAGCTAGGCGAGCAACGAGCTCTGGATGCGCAGTTGGCTGACGCCAAAATGCACCGGGTTGAGCCTGAAGACACGGCTTATGAGCACCTGCTAAATAAGCTGTGGCTGCAAATTCAACCGCCAACTAAAGATGGGTTGCTGCCGGTGTTGCCTGCCAGCGCTTACCGCATTGCGTTATACACAAGTCAAAAACTCTTTATAAATCAATCACTTACAAGCGACACAAAATTGAGCAATGGGACAGTTGCGGATTACGAGAGCCC
>JAYVPR010000319.1:0-5196 GCA_043757245.1 Polaromonas sp.
TCCGGGTTGGCATCCAGTATCAACACTTTTGACCTGGGCTTGGCAGTTTTGAAGTAGCCCGCCACGACGGACGCCCGCTCGTAAGGGCCGGGTGGGCAGCGGTATGGTGCCTCAGGAATGGTGATGGCAAACACACCGCCATCAGGCATGGCCTCCAACTGCTGGCGCAAGGCGACGGTCTCAGCGCCGGCCTTCCAGGCTTGCAATATTTGCCCACTGGCATTGGCCGCTTGCAAGCCATCGACACCACCGAACATCAACTCCACACCCGGCGAAACCACCAGCTTGTCGTATGCGATCACGCTGCCGCCGCGCAAAGTGACGGTTTTTTTGACGCTGTCGATGTTGTCGGCAAAGTCTTTGACGACGGTGATGCCGTGGTTTCTAGACAGCCCCACATAAGACGTTGTCAGGTAGTCAATCTTCTTGACGCCACTGACCACCAGGTTGGACATGGGGCAGGACACAAAGGCGTCTTGCGGCTCGATCAGCACCACGTCAATTTTGTAGTCGGACAACATGCGCACGTATTTGGCAGCGGTAGCGCCGCCGTAACCGCCGCCAATCACCACCACTTTGGCTTTGGACGGCACGCCGCTCATACTGGCGCAGCCCGACAGGCCTGCTGCGCCTAGCAAGCCAAAGGCAGCAGATGATTGAAGAAACGAACGACGATTGGATTGAAGTGTTTTGGTCATGATGGGTACCTTTATTTTTTTTGTGCTGCAAAGTAAGTAGCCAGCGTCTCAATTTGCGCATCGCTGTAGCCTTTGCTGAGTTGGTGCATGATGGTGGCGGGGCGCGTACCAGACTTAAAAGCCTTCATTTGAGCCACCATGTAAGCCTTGTCCAACCCCGCAATAGACACCACACTGGAGCCATCAACCGCCTTGCCATTCGTGCCGTGGCAGTTGGCGCAGGTGGCGGCCAGGCTTTTAACGTACAGCGCATCTTTGCCTGCATCGGCTTGTGCAAAAGCAGTGCTTGCCAGGCAAAACAACGAGGCAGTCAGTAGGCTAAAAGGTTTGATTTTCATGATGACTCCGTGGGGTTTGATTTAACTCACAATTTAACGCGGTGCGGCGTGTGAGGTATTAGGAGTATCCAGTACTTGGCGGCAAGTTTGCGGGTGCGGCGATCCAAATCGTTTGTGATTTGCTTATGCAAAAACTGCGGGTTTGTGAGTCTAAGAAATCAAATCAGGCCGTGTCGGCGCAACCTCCTCACTGTCCAAAGCGCCCATCGTGTGGCCATAAATTCGCCGAATCCGTTCGGCAATCGGCGGGTGCGTCGCCAGCCAGCTCTCTTGCTCAGGGCCCAGCAGAAGCATGTGCGCTATAGCCGGATGCAGTGGTCGCGTCACATTACCCTGCCCCAACGCCTTGCGCAGCACGCCGCCCAAGCCGTCTTTGCTGCGGGTAAATTGCACGGCACGTGCATCAGCCAAATATTCCCGCTGTCGTGACACTGCGGCCTTAAGCACCCTGCCTGCCAGCCAGCCGATGGAGCCCGTTGCCTTGATAGCAAAACCGGGCAACGCCAATAACGACCGACTGCCGGTGTCATCCGGTTCACACATGGTGTTACCCAAGTTAAAAATCATCTCCAGCCCCGACACCATACCCGCCAAGCGCATGTTCAGCTGCATGTCGCCCTCACGAATGTGGCTGAACTCATGCGCCACCAAGCCTTGCAGTTCGTCTCGCGTCAAATAGTCAAGCGCACCTTGCGTCACGGCCACCACCGCGTCGTCTTCATTCCAACCGCAAGCAAAGGCGTTGATGCTGTCCACCCGGTCCAGCACCATTGGCATGGGCGATTTCATGCTCGCAGCAATCGCCAGTTCGCTGACGATATTGCAAAATTTTTGCTCGGTATCTTCTGAACCCAGTCGAGACAAAGGCCCCAAAATCTTGGCCTCACGTGCGCCCACGCGCCGCGCCAATTGCTCACCACCGCCAGCCAAGTTCGAGCTTTCAATCCACCAGCCACCCAACACAAACAGCAGTGTCATGCCGGTATTGATATGAAAAAAGTAAACCGGGTAAGCCGCGTCCTGCCAAGCCACGAATCGCCAAGTCAACGCTAAAGCGGCATTCACGGCGAACACCAAAACCAGCAGCATCAACGCAAACAGCAGCAACAGTCGAACCGTTTGCGCTCTGGCTTGGCGTTGCTGTTCAAAAAAACGCATGCTCAGCCTTGCTTGGCCTTAAAGCGCAATCCGCACAGCCTGACGCTCCTCCGCACTCTCAGTCGCCTGCAACATCGCAGCAGGCGCAAAGCTGAACAGCTTGGCAATCAGCACCGCTGGGAACTGACCCTGCGCATCGTTGTAATCGAGTGCCGCATCATTGAACGCCTGGCGTGCAAAAGCAACTTTGTTTTCGGTGCTGGTCAGCTCTTCGCTTAACTCGCGGATGGTTTCATCCGCTTTCAGTTCGGGATAGGCTTCGTTCAGCGCAAATAGATGGCCCAAACTACTGCTCAAGGCTTGTTCCGCCATGGCCAGTGTTGTTACGGCCAGCGCATTGGCGGGGCGGCTGCGCACTACGTCGCTGGCACTTTTAGCTTGGTTGCGAGCGGTGATGACGGCTTCTAGCGTTTCACGCTCGTGGCTCAGGTATTTTTTAGCGGCTTCGACCAGATTGGGAATCAAATCGTAGCGGCGTTTGAGCTGCACATCGATCTGGCCGAAGGCATTGGCAATGGTGTTTTTTAGCCGCACCAACCGGTTGTAAGCACCTACGGCCCAAAAAATGAGTACAGCCAGTACAGCCAGTACGGCAATAGAAATCAGTTGGCTCGGGGTCATCCAAACTCCTTAGGGTGAACAGGATTAATTCACGCCAAGATTAACTGGTTTTATCTGGTTTTGATGGTTATTTAAATTGCTATTTTTTTGATAGTCTCTTGCGCCCGTATTCATTGGGCTAGAGGCTTATTTAACACTTGAGATGTATGTATCTCAGGATTTTTTGAGATTTCACAAATCAAAAAACTGGCATCAGCCCCTGGCGCGCTGGTAGAGTCCTTGCACCTTGGGCACATTGGCCTGAAGTTGCTGAATGCGCTGCGGCCCTGACGGGTGGGTAGACAAAAAACTCGGGCCGCCTGCACCGCCGCTGGCTTGGCCCATTTTTTCCCACAGGCTGACGCTGGCTTGCGGGTTGTAGCCGCCACGTGCAGCAAGTTCTAGCCCCACCAGGTCGGCGTCGCTTTCGTCTTCACGGCTAAAGCGCAGCGTCAGCAGCTGCGTGCCCAGGCTGGCGGCTACGTCGCCCAATTGACCCAAACCGAGTAGTTGCGCACCAATCGACAGCAGGGTGCCGGTGCCCTGGCTTTTAGCAATACGGGCTCTGGCGTGCTCGCGCAAAGCGTGTGCCATTTCGTGACCCATGATCATCGCCGCTTCGTCGTCGCTTAATTGGAGCTGGTCAAGAATGCCAGTGTAAAAAGCGATTTTCCCGCCAGGCATGCAAAACGCATTGATCTGTTTGCTGCTGAGCAGATTGACTTCCCACCTCCAGCCTTTGGAACGGTCGTTCCACTGCGCGGTTTGCGGCACTAATTTGGTGGCTATACGCTGCAGCCGCTGCAATTGCGGGTTGCCAGCGGGAGCCAACGCACCCTTAGAGCGGGCATCGGCGAGCAGTTGGGCATATTGCTGTGTGGACGCGTTTTCAAGCTCCTCAGCGGGTACCAGCCTGCGCAAACCAGACGACGGCCCGACATCAACCTGCGCCAACGCAGGCGCAGCGACGGCTGCTGAACCAGCGGCCAATAAAAATGCCCGGCGGCTGGACCAGGCGGATGATTTAGCCTCACATAGAAAACAGGAGGGTAAGGAGGAAGCATCACTGCATCCCACTCCCCGAAGAACCGTACTTGCGACTTTCACCGCATACGGCTCACGCACGACCACTGGTTTTGTAGACTTAATTGATTGCATGGTCTAAGTCTACTACTCCAGATTAAAGTCCCCGTACTGGGACCGGCTTGGTAACCTCCAAACCTAGGATATGAACACGCGTATGACATATCGGATGCGAGAGCACCCGATTGGACAAAGCGTCTGAGCCTCCATGCATTCTGTAGACGATATGGTGGTCGTCACAGTCCGCTGAAGATTCAATCGGCATACTGCACAGAGCGCAGTTACCGTATTGGGAATCAAACAGTTTGCGTCTGTAGGTATCCACAATGTCTTGCGACATACGTTTGACCCGCAGACTTTCGCCGTATTGCTCCCATGCTGGATCAAAGGGGTTGTAATCCCCCTTGATCTTCACATGAGGCACTATTTTGTATCAGCGAGCTTATACAAATACAGCGGCCACGCTTGCTTTGACGCACCGTCCTTTGACTTGTCATCCATCAAGACATCTGCGGCAAATTCCCACCGTTTATCTGGCCTTCGCCAGTAGCGGTTTTTTACCCAGAGCTTGCTCTTGCGGGGATGGCGTCTGAGACCCCAGCGCATTAACTTCCAATAGATCTGAAAGTCCAACTTGCTGAAAGTCTGTTTTGCCACGACCCCTCTGTGATAGTTTGCCCAGCCCCGCAAAACAGGGTTAAGTTTGGCTATCAGCACTTCAGTTTTCACCGATATTGATTTGGAGATGGCTTCCGCCACCTTGTCGTAATGCGCTTTCACGCTTTTTCGACTTGGTTTGATGAGCAGCTTTCCAGAATATTTCCTGAAATTCCACCCTAAGAAATCAAACCCTTCGTCAATATGCACGATCCGCGTTTTAGCCTCGGAAAGTTCAAGTCCCCGCTCGCGCAAGAACTGTTCTACCCATGGCTTGACCAGTGTTTCCAGCAGCTCTTTCGAGTCGCAAGTCACAACAAAGTCATCCGCGTACCTCACCAGATTCACTTTAGCTTTCGGGCCTTTCACTGAACCTAAAGACGCACGGATGTGCGCCTGCAAGCCCCGCTCCAGACCGTCTAGCGTCCAGTTCGCCAATGTCGGCGAGATGATGCCGCCCTGCGGCGTGCCCTCATCCGTACTCACCAGTTGGCCTTTGTCGACAACACCGCACTTGAGCCACTGGTTCAATATGCGTTTGTTCATAGGAACGTGGCGCAATAACGTAAGGGCGCGGCCAACACACATTGACGCCGTGGGCGCCGTGATGGCAGGAAGGCCGCAGTTACAGTGAGACAGGCTGCCAGCGGTGCGGCAGCAGC
>JAYVPR010000320.1:0-5195 GCA_043757245.1 Polaromonas sp.
GGTGTACTGAATCAAATCATTGGTGCCTATCGACAAAAAATCGAAGTACTTTAAAAATAATTTGAGGCTCAACGCGGCGGCCGGGATTTCAATCATCGCGCCCAGGCGAACCGGACCGTAAGGCACGCCCTGGTTGTCGAGCTGTACCCGCGCGCGATCAATCAGCAGCAGGGTTTGCTTGATCTCGCTGGCATGCGCCAACATCGGCACCAGCAGGTTGACCTGGCCATGTGCCGCAGCCCGCAATATCGCGCGCAGCTGCGTTAAAAACATCGGCGGATCCGCCAAAGACCAGCGAATGGCGCGCAGGCCGAGCGCCGGGTTCAAGTGCGTGTCTTGCGCTTTTTCCATCCGGTCGCTGGCGCGGTCTAGTGGTTTGTCTGAACCGATATCCACCGTACGAATCGTCACCGGCAAGCCCTTCATGCCCTCAATGGCCTGAAGGTAAGCGGCGTACTGTTCTTCTTCGTTGGGCAATTTTCCGGCCCGTCCCATGAATAAAAATTCACTGCGAAACAAACCCACACCCACTGCGCCAGCCTTGACGGCACCCAGTGTGTCCTCGGGCATTTCAATGTTGGCCAGTAGCTCGATGCGTTGGTCATCAAGCGTGATGGCGGCGGTGTGCTTGAGGCGGCTTAGCCGCTCGCGCTCCAGCTCGCCCTGGCGCTGCTTGAAGCCGTATTCGGCCAAAATAATCGGCGACGGATCGACAATCAAAATGCCGGCATCGCCGTCGATGATGACCCAATCGTCTTGCTCAATCAACTGGCTGGCACTGCGCGCGCCGACCACAGCGGGGATGTCCATGCTGCGCGCCACGATGGCGGTGTGCGAAGTCTTGCCGCCCACGTCGGTGGCAAACCCGGCAAACAGGCTTTGCTTGAACTGCAGCATGTCGGCAGGTGAGATGTCATGCGCAATCAACACCAGCGGCACGTCAATCGTGTCGTCCAGCAGCAAGCCCTGCTGCGACTGCTTGCGGCTGGCCCCGGCTTGCGCCACGGGTTGCATGGGCGAGGCCATGCCTTTCATGCGCCGCAAAATGCGCTCAACGACTTGCTCCAGGTCGGCCTTGCGCTCGCGCAGGTACTCGTCCTCCATGTCGTCAAACTGGCGGGCAATGGTTTCGTATTGGGTGGTCAGCGCCCACTCGGCGTTGTAGCGCCGCTCAATGATCCATTTTTTAACACCGCTGATGAGCTGGTCATCTTGCAGCAGCATCAAATGCACATCGAGCAGTGCCGTGATTTCATGCGGTGCGTCTTTGGGCAAGTCGCGCTGCAGGCGGGTGATTTCTTCCACCACGGCATTGCGCGCCACACGTACGCGCGAGATTTCCAGATCCGTCTTGTCAGCATCGACAAAGTAATGCGCAACGTCAGCCCGGCTAGACGCCACCAGCACGGCACGGCCAATCGCTATACCGCGAGAGACAGCCAGGCCGTGAACGGAGAAGGTCATGATGCAGCCTCAAAAGCGTGCTGAAAAATACGAAATTCATTCACCGCAGAGACGCAGAGTTCGCAGAGAACGCAAAGAAAGAAATACAGAGGAAGAATAATTTCAAAACTTTCTTTCTCTGCGGCCCTCTGCGAACTCTGCGCCTCTGCGGTGAATATCTGCGATTGCGAGTTAGCACATTTCGTATCAGGTGACATGCTCACTCACCTTCCCCAAACTTGTCGTTGATGAGTGCCAGCAGCGCATCCATGGCCTCTTGCTCGCGCGCGCCGTTGGTTTCGATTTGCACCGTGCTGCCAATGCCTGCCGCCAGCATCATCACGCCCATGATACTTTTGGCGTTTACGCGGCGCTCGCCTTTGCTCATCCACACCTCGCAGCCAAAGCTGCCTGCGAGTTTGGTGAGCTTGGCTGATGCTCTGGCGTGCAGGCCCAGCTTATTGCTGATGTTCGTGGTGGTTTGGATCATGTTTTCTTTTGGCTTGATTTTGCGGTGCGGTAATGGCAACTTGCATCACGCCCTGGGTGCCGCCTGCTAAAGCGCGCGCGATTAGCGCGTCAAGTGGCTCGTGGCGATACGACACAGTGCGCAGCAACATTGGCAGGTTGATGCCTGCAATGAGCTTTGAATTGACACCATCGACCAATTTTTGCGCCACATTGCAAGGCGTGGCGCCGAACACATCCGCCAGCACCAGCGCGTGCGAGGTACCCATTTGAGCGAACAAAATACGTGCTTGAGCCAGGGTTTCCTCGGGCGGCAAATTAGGCTGCACGTCAAGCGCCACCACGCCAGACGGGTTGTCGGGGAAGACATGAAGAACACATTGGCGCAGAGCAGTTGCCAGCGGGGCGTGGGCGATGATAAAAATACCGTTCATTGGTTTGAATTATCTTTCACACGCAAAAAATAACTATACGCGCAAACACAGCACGCTAAAAACACGCTGAAAGCGGCCTGAAAGCTGGCAATTTGCCCCAGGCCCAGCGCTGCAAACGCATCGACCAACAGGCCAATGCCCCACTGCACCGTGAACACGCCTGAAAAAATGATGAGGTTGAAGCCCGACAACGCACGGCCCGCCAGTGCCGGCTTAAAAGCCATGCCCACTGCCGGTTGCGCCAGGCTTAACACCGTGGACGCGACGCAAAATAACGCCCAACCCACCCAGCCAGTGGAGGCACCGCCCAAAATATTCGCTGCCAGCGCCACCAGACTGAGGGGTACGCCCCAGGCCAACAGCCTGTCGGTGTGCCAGCCAGCTTTTGCAAGATAGGGGTTGAGCAGCCCCCAGCTCCAGAATGTCAGCAGCATCACCGCATTGATATAGAACAGCCCGGTGGCAGCCTGTAGCGGCGTATAGCCCGCCACCTTGACCATCCAGGGGCCCGCCCACAGCGTTTGAACAGCTACCAAACCGCCGTAATTGAAGAACGCCAGCGGCGCCAGTTTTTGAAAATAGCGGCTCTTCCAGACTTCCGAATAGCCTGCGCTGGATTTTGGAGCGAAAGAATTTTCAGGCGAGCCGCCTCCAGAAACATCAGCCCCCTCGGGGGGCGGCGCAGTACGCGAAGCGACAAGCGTGGGGGCAATATGCCAAGCGGGCACCACAAAAACAATCACCAGCATCGCCAGAAATAACAAACCCGCCAAAACCCAAAACAGCGCCCGCCAGCCCACCAGCGGCAGCAGCCACTGCACCGGCAGGGTAGACGCCAGCATGCCAAGCGAGCCACTCATCAGCATCCATGAATTGGCGCGCAGCAAACTGGGCGCGTCCAGCCAGCGCCGAAAGCCGCTGAGCGGCGCCATCAGGCAGGCACTCACGCCCATGCCAATCAGCACCCGCCCCACCATCAAACCGGTAAAACTGCTGGCGCTTGAGAACACCAGGCAACCCAGCACAGCCACTGCCAGAAAACACACAATGACCCGTTTCGGGCCATGCTTGTCCAGCCAGGTGCCCAGTGGCAACTGGGTGGCCGCAAAACCCAAAAAGTAACCGCCCGCCAGTAGCCCCAAATCACGTGACTGCAAAGAAAATTCTTGACTGAGCACAGGCGACAGCGTGGCGATGATGGCGCGCACCAGCGCTGACAGGCTGTAGGCTGCGGCGAAAGTCAAAAAAACAAAGGCGGCTGTTTTTTTATCCAGAAAGCCTTCTGGGGTAGCGTTAATCTTATTCAAACTTCAAACCCAAAAAAAAGGTTTCGGCGACATCTGGCGGCACTTTATCGGCATACATCACGACCTGAAATACCTGCGAGCCCTGCGCAAAGTAAGCGGCCTGACTGCTGACAACCTGACCATTGACACGCTGGCCAATGGCCTTGACGAGAACTCCAGCGCTGGCCAAGCCTGGCAGCTTGAACGCAGCACCCGGTGTGCCTGGGGCTGCCTTCATATTGGCCAGCGCGGCGCTTTGCCACTGGACCAGTGTGGCAGATACTTTTGCAGCGTCTTTCACATCAGCCGTGGCAACTGCAAAAGTCACGTTTCCCGCATCACAACTGAGCAAGCGGAACTCGGTAGGCTGGCCGGTCAGGGGGACGGTTTTTTGAGCGGCCTCCGGCTTGCACGGCATCAAAAGCGCCAGCTGCGTGCCGTCGGGCCGCACATCACGCCAGTTAAATACCGGGTTGCAAGCCGTCAAACAGGCCAGCGCTACAACCGCATAAATGGAGAATCGCATCGGTCTGATTATTAATAAGTGAACATGGCACTTTACAGGCAATTGCCAGGGGAATTCACTCTGAACATGACATGCGCACCATTTAAGCGCTTGAATTTTCTGGTCACACAAGCCTTTGCACCAGTCTGGACGGTGTTGTTTGCTATCCTGTTGGGCAATAAGCTACCCCACGTATGCCGCACACCTTGCCACTGCACAACGCCTTCGCACCTGACTACCTACCTGTGTCAGGGCAGGCGATATGGCGCGACAAGCTGTCGCAGCTGCTCGAATCCACCGGGGAAGGTATTTTCGGCATTGACATGCATGGGTTGTGTACCTTCATCAACCGGGCCGGGGCCGAGCAGTTGGGTTACCTGCCTACCGAAGTACTGGGCCGCAACATGCACGAGTTGGCGCACCACACGCATGGCAGTGGTGAGCAACAAGGCCAGTACTACCCAGAACACCTGTGCCCGATCTTCCACGCCTTTCGCAAAGGCCTGCCGTGCCGCATTGATACGGAATATTTTTGGCGTCAAAACGGCACGCCGTTTGCGGTTGAATACTCGTCCTACCCCATCATGGAGGGCGACGTGGTGCAGGGCGCGGTGGTCACGTTTGTGGATATTTCAGCCCGCCGCCAAGCGGAAGACGCGCTCAAACAAGCGCATGCGGTGCTGGAGCAGCGCGTCAGTGAGCGCACACATGAACTGCAAGAAGCTTTGAGCCAGCTGCGTGAACTGTCGGCCTACACCCACAGCGTGCGGGAGGATGAACGCACCCGCATCGCGCGCGAGGTGCATGACGAGCTGGGCAGCCTGCTGGTGGCCTTGAAAATGGACGTTGGCTGGCTTGACAAAAGGCTCACAGACCTTGGGTCGTCGGTCGAAGCCGCCGAGCAACAGCAACGCCATGCGGACGCTGCGCAAACCATGCGCGACACGATGCGCGGCAAGTGCCAAAGCATGAGCAGACAAATTGAAACAGCAGTTGACAACGTAGGCCGCATCATCACCGACCTGCGGCCGAGCATTCTCGACCACCAAGGCCTGTGGG
>JAYVPR010000321.1:0-5195 GCA_043757245.1 Polaromonas sp.
TACGCCGTAACGTCCGCAGGAAGCCGCATGGTGACGGACTTCTTTAACCTGGAGGCATATGAGTTTTGCGGGACTTCAGTTTGGAGGGATCGTATTCAGTTTTTATGGCTATCCACCTTGATAAAACTCGCTTTCACGCTATGTTGACTTACGCGCCAAGATGATGCGACTAACGGCGCTATTTTGCTACATATTTAATAGCTTGTGGCGCACGAATATATTGGGAAATAGGCCTAAAACACTCACAAAACACTCAAAAAATAATCCCCAAATTATTAGAAATTAGTCTTTTGAAAGTGGTTTTAGGCAGTTCGATGCCTACTTTTGCATGTCACCCGACAGCAACATATGCTGGCCCGCGACTTTGACAGTGGTGCCCAAGGCAATGAACACGTCGTCTACCGCAGGGCAGGCCCAGTCAGTCAACGATGCGCTGATGTGTACCATCAGTTTGGGGTGCCGCCCAGGCTCCTAGCGGCGAATCATGGTGAGATCAGCGACGAAACCCGCCACCCGAGTTACCCCGACCACCGCCGCCACCGCCACCTGTGCGCGGGCCGCCTCCGCCGAAGTTTCCACCACCACGGTTGCCGCCTCGGGCACCACCGCTGCCGCGCGTTGGCAAGCCTGATGATGGAAAGCCTGCTGATACATGGCTGGTGGGCTGGCGTTCGTCGAAGTCGTTGCGTTGCTCCCCCATGTCGACACGGGGGCCGCGTGGGTCCTGGCGTTGCTGTTCTTCACGCGGCACGCGTTGTTGGTCGCCCGCTGGCGGGCGTGGGCCTTGTGGGCGGCGCTCGCCGCGTGGCGGGGCGCCATTGCCAGCACCGTAACCTGAGTTTTGCCGTGGCTGGCCGGGATTGGGGGTGCGTGGGCCACGGCCGTAGTTGCCGCCGCCACCCTCTCCACGGTTATCACGGCTATCGCGGTTATCACCACCCCCGTCGGCAGGCGCGCGGCCCCGACCACCGCCAGAGTTACCGCCACGACCACCAGCACCACTGCCACCGCCTGAATTACCACGCGCAGGCTGACCAGCCCGGGTATCACGAATCCGCGTCATCATCTCACTGCGTGCTGCTTTGGCCGCAGCCTGCATCACGTCGCGGCTTGGCGGCTTGCCCAGGCCACCCCAAATGGTTTGGCGGCCCATGGCCAGTGGCTCGGCACGCTCGTCGGGGTCAGCTTCAAAGCCCGGCACCTTGACGACTTCAATATTTTGCTTGGTAAAGCGCTCAATGTCTTGCATGAAGCCTTCCTCGTCCAGGCACACCAGGCTGACCGCCTCACCACTGTTACCGGCGCGACCCGTGCGGCCAATGCGGTGAACGTAGTCTTCGCTGACGTTTGGAATCTCGTAGTTCACCACGTGCGGCAACTCGTCAATGTCAATACCGCGCGCTGCAATATCAGTAGCAACCAGCGCCCGGATGGTGCCGTCTTTAAAGCCTTGCAGCGCTTGCGTACGAGCCGTCTGGCTTTTGTTGCCGTGCAGTGCCAGGGCTTCAATGCCGTTTTTGGTCAGGTGCTCGGCCACGTTGTTGGCGCCAAATTTGGTGCGCGTGAACACCAGCACCTGGCTCCAGTTGTGCTCGTTGATGATATGGGTCAGCAAGGCTTTCTTTTTACCACGGCCCACCGGGTGAATGGTTTGCGTGATGCGCTGTACAGTTGTATTGCGCGGCGTGACTTGTATGTGCAATGGGTCGCGTAGCAAGCCATTGGCCAAGTCACGAATCTCATCGCTGAAGGTGGCGCTGAACAGCAGCGTTTGCTTTTGCTTGGGCACCAGGGCAAGCACTTTTTTAATGTCATGGATAAAACCCATGTCCAGCATTCGGTCGGCTTCGTCAAGCACCAGCACTTGCACTTGGCCTAGGTCGAGCGTGCCCTGACCCGCGTGGTCTAGCAGGCGGCCTGGTGTGGCAACGAGGATGTCAACGCCACGGCGCAGCTTTTCAATTTGTGCGCCCATGCCGACACCGCCAAACATCACCATCGATGTCAGATCGAGATACTTGCCGTAGAGGCGAACGCTTTCTTCAACCTGAGCGGCCAGCTCGCGGGTAGGCGTCATGATCAGGCAGCGCACGGCGTTTACGCCGCGTCGGTTGGTTTGCCGAGGCTCTGAGCTCAAGCGTTGCAGCATCGGCAGCACAAAGGCTGCTGTCTTGCCCGTGCCGGTTTGCGCTCCGCCCAGCAAGTCAGTACCGGCCAAAACGGCGGGAATGGCTTGTGCCTGGATGGGGGTGGGGGTGTCGTAGCCCTGCTCAAGCACGGCTTTCAGGATGGCGGGAGCCAAATTCAATTCTTCAAAGGTCATGGTTTTGCGTCACTTGGACGCTTTTGATCGGCCTGTTGGGTGCTCTGGTTTAAGAGCGGCCCGCCAGTAGTAGGCAGATGGGGTCAAAAAGTCGGGCTAGAAAACTTAATCGTGGTGCTTGGAATAACAACGCCGAAAAGTGCCCAAATGTTGCAGGACACTGGAACCAACAACAATTCTATTGTCTCATGGAACGATAATAGAGGGTTGTGAGCAAAACGGGATGCTGAAAAAAGTAATTCCAAGCTCGGTATTTTTTCTACTTTCAAAGACGATTCCAAATGGCTCAATACGTATTCACCATGAACAAGGTCGGCAAAATTGTGCCGCCCAAACGGCACATTTTGAAAGACGTGTCGCTTAGTTTTTTCCCCGGCGCCAAGATCGGCATGCTGGGCGTGAACGGCTCAGGCAAGTCCACGCTGCTCAAAATCATGGCCGGTTTGGACAAAGAAATTGAAGGCGAAGCAACCCCCATGCCGGGGCTGAACATCGGCTACCTGCCGCAAGAACCCAAGCTGAACGATGCACACACCGTACGTGAAAGCGTGGAAGACGGCATGGGCGCGGTGTTTGCCGCCAAGGGTTTGTTGGAAGCTGTGTACACCGCCTACGGCGAGCCCGATGCTGACTTTGATGCGCTGGCCACTGAGCAAGCACGCCTGGAAGCCATCATCGCCACGTCGGGTACAGATTCTGAGCACCAATTGGAAATCGCGGCAGACGCGCTGCGCTTGCCGCCATGGGACGCAAAAATCAGTGTGCTATCAGGCGGTGAAAAACGCCGTGTGGCCCTGTGCCGTTTGCTATTGAGCAAGCCAGACATGTTGTTGCTTGACGAGCCGACCAACCACCTGGACGCTGAATCTGTCGACTGGCTTGAGCAATTTTTGCAGCGCTATTCAGGCACGGTCGTCGCCATTACCCACGACCGCTACTTTTTGGACAACGCAGCCGAGTGGATTCTGGAACTGGACCGTGGCCACGGTATTCCGTGGAAGGGCAATTACAGTACCTGGCTGGAGCAAAAAGGCGAGCGTCTGGCCACCGAACAAAAGGGCGAAGAAGCCCGCGCGAAGGCCCTGAAAAAAGAGCTCGAGTGGTCACGCCAGAACCCGAAAGCACGCC
Organism: Polaromonas sp.; assembly: GCA_043757245.1. Lineage (GTDB taxonomy): Bacteria > Pseudomonadota > Gammaproteobacteria > Burkholderiales > Burkholderiaceae_C > Polaromonas. Next base: position 3,452 of record JAYVPR010000321.1, read on the forward strand.
AAGCCAAAAGTAAATCGCGCTTGGCACGGTTTGAAGAGCTCAGCGATTTTGAATACCAAAAACGCGTGGAGACGAATGAAATTTTCATCCCTGTGGCTGAGCGTTTGGGCGCACAGGTCATTGAATTTAAAAACGTCACCAAATCATTTGGCGACCGGGTGCTGATTGATGATTTGAGCTTTACCGTCCCGGCTGGCGCGATTGTCGGCATCATCGGCCCGAACGGTGCGGGCAAGTCAACGCTCTTCAAATTGATAGCGGGCAAAGAGCTGCCAGACAGTGGAGAAGTTATCAAAGGATCCACGGTTCGGATGGCTTTCGTTGACCAGAATCGTGACGATTTGGCGAATGAAAAAACCGTCTGGGAAGACATTTCGGGCGGCCTCGATATCTTGAACGTCGGCAAATTTCAAATGCCAAGCCGTGCGTACGCAGGCCGCTTTAACTTCAACGGCGGCGACCAGCAAAAGCGTGTCGGCACGTTGTCGGGTGGTGAGCGCGGCCGCCTGCATTTAGCTAAAACATTGATTGCTGGCGGCAACGTATTGATGCTCGACGAACCATCTAATGACTTGGACGTTGAAACCTTGCGGGCGCTGGAAGATGCGCTGCTGGAGTTTGCAGGCTCGGTGATGGTGATCAGTCACGACCGTTGGTTTTTGGACCGTATCGCCACACACATTCTGGCGGCAGAGGGTGACAGCCAGTGGACTTTCTTTGACGGCAACTATCAGGAGTACGAAGCTGACAAGAAGAAGCGTTTGGGTGAAGAGGGCGCCAAGCCGAAGCGAGTGCGTTATAAAGCTCTGAAGTAATTCGGATTCGGGGGAATTTAACGCGGAGAAGAGGAGAGCGCGGGGGACGCGGAGGGGATATTTTTGTTGAATGATCAATTGCGAAATGAGAATTTCCCCCTTCCTTCATAAATTTCAATTTTCTAACTCCGCGTCCTCCGCGCTCTCCTACCCTCCGCGTTGAAAAATCTGCGATCCCCAATCCATGACCAACGAACAAGTCCTCGAAAAAACAAAACACTGGCTGGAGGTTGCCGTGATCGGCCTGAACCTGTGCCCGTTTGCCAAAGCCGTTTACGTTAAAAACCAGGTTCGCTTGGTCGTCAGCAAAGCGCGCCATGCGGACGACCTGCTCGAAGAGCTGGACCGTGAACTTGACTTGCTGCTGGCTACACCCGCCAGCGAGATTGACACGACGCTGCTGATTCACCCCGCGCTGTTTGAAGACTTTCTGGATTTCAACGATTTCCTTGAGGTCGCCGAGGGTGTGGTCGATGAGCACGGGCTGGAGGGTGTTATTCAGCTTGCCAGCTTTCATCCGCAGTTTCAGTTTGATGGCACTGAGCCGGACGACATCAGCAACCACACCAACCGCGCACCGTTCGCCATATTGCATTTGCTGCGTGAAGAAAGTGTGGAGCGGGCAGTTGCAGCCTTCCCGCAAGCTGATGCGATTTTTGAGGCGAACATTGCCACACTCGAAAAGCTCGGGCATGCAGGCTGGAAGTCGCTGGGACTTTAGGCTTTTAGGCCGTTATTCTGCTCCCAACACCTCGGCCATCACCCGGTAGTGCAATTTCAGTTGCTCTCACAGTACATCAAAGCCTGTACGAATGTCGCTGTCCCGGGTTGACGCATTTCGTTATACACAAGTCGGAATCCGATTTCTGGCAGCTCCAGTTGACACTGCTAAGTCGTTGATTCATAAGGGCTCTCGTAATCCGCAACTG
>JAYVPR010000322.1:0-5179 GCA_043757245.1 Polaromonas sp.
AAGTAACACCAGCGGCGGCTTTTTAGAATTGAATGCGCGCGAATATTTGATTCGCAATATTGGCCGCACTACGCGCATTGAAGACCTGGAACGCCTGTCTGTGGCGTTTAAAAACGGCAAATCGATTCAACTCAGCCAAGTCGCCAGCGTCAAGTTTGCAGCCGCCATCAAACGCGGTGATGCGGGTTTAAACGGCCAGCCCGCCGTGATTTTGGGAATACAAAAGCAGCCCAGTGCAGACACCGTCAAGTTAACTCAACAAGTTGAAGCCGCATTAGACGAGCTTAAAAAAGGCATGCCAGCCGGTGTGGGCCAAGCCAAAGTCACGATGCGCCAGGCCAGCTTTATTGAATCTTCTGTCAACAATCTCAAAAGTAAACTCATGCTGGCATTTGCCGTTGTGGCGGTTGTGCTTTATTTCTTTTTGGCGAATGTGCGCACCACGGTGATCTCGCTGGTGGCGATTCCTATTTCTTTCATGGTCACGGTGCTGGTGTTTAAATACCTCGGACTGTCGATTAACACCATGACGCTGGGCGGGCTGACGATTGCGATTGGCGAGTTGGTCGACGACGCTGTGGTGGGGGTCGAAAACGTGCTGCGCCGCCTGAAAACCGATCGCGCCGCACACCCCACCAAGCGCATGGGTCCGCTGGAGCTGATTGCCAAAGCCACGCTTGAAGTGCGCTCCGGCATTGTGATTGCCACGTTAATCGTGGTGCTGGTGCTGGTGCCGCTGTTCTTTTTGCCGGGCATTGAAGGTCGACTGATGCAGCCACTGGCCATCGCTTACATCGTGGCCATGCTGGCGTCCATGGTGGTGTCTGTCACTGTCACGCCCGTGATGGCCTATTACCTACTGCCCAATATCAAGGGGCTGGACCATGGCGATACGCGGCCGCAAGCCTGGCTTAAAAAGCACTACACAACGGGCCTGCAAAAGGTACTGAACGCACCGAAATCCTGGGTAGCCGCAGGCGCAGCAGCTGCGGTGTTGGCGATAGCATCGGTACCGTTTTTCCCCACCACGTTTTTGCCGCCTTTTAACGAAGGTGTTGCAGTGGTGGGTTTACGGCTTAACCCTGGCACCACCCTGAGTGAATCGGTACGAATAGGTGCGATTGCTGAAAAAGCCCTGAGCGGTGTGCCTGAAGTCGAGCATGTTGGCAGGCGCTCGGGCCGCGCCGAACTTGACGAGCATGCCGAGGGCGTGCACGTGTCCGAGCTGGACCTCAAACTCAAGCGCAGCGCTAGAAGCTTGGAGCAAATTTATGCAGACATCCGCAGTCGCATCGCGTCATTGCCAGCCGCCATTGGTATAGGCCAACCGATTAGCCACCGGATTGACCACATGCTGTCTGGCGTACGTTCCCAAATTGCCATCAAGATTTATGGAGACGACCTGGACACGTTGCGTGCACAGGCTGAAACGCTGCGTCAAAAATTCAGCGGCATACAGGGCCTGGTGGATCTCGAAGTTGAAAAGCAGGTACTGACCCCGCAGATCACCGTCAAGGTTAACTACGACCGCGCTTTGGGCTTGGGTATTGCGCCCGCCAAGCTGCTGCAAGAGTTGCAAACCCTGATTGATGGCGAAATCATCACCCAAGTCATTGAAGGCAGCCGACGGTTTAACCTGGTCGTACGTTTGCCTGAATCATCGCGCGGACTTGAAGGCCTTAAAAACATGATGATTGACACACCGGGTGGCCGCGTGCCGCTCGCCCAACTGGCCGAGGTACTGGAGTCAGACGGGCCCAACCAGATCAGCCGCGACGATGGCCGGCGGCGCATTGTGCTGTCAGCCAACGTACAGGGCCGGGCGCTCAGTGATGTGGTGGGCGACATACGCGCTACTGTCAGCGCAGCGCCGCTGCCCGAGGGCTACTTTATTACACTGGGCGGGCAATTTCAGGCGCAAGAAGAGGCATCGCGTTTGATTGGTTTATTGTCGTTGGGCTCTGTAGCGCTGGTGTTTTTAATTTTGTATTCGCGCTACCGCTCAGCCGTGCTGGCGGGCATCATCATGGCCAATATTCCGTTGGCACTGGTGGGTGCGGTGATTGGCCTGTGGATCTCGGGTCAGCCGCTATCAGTTGCAGCGCTGGTCGGTTTTATCACGCTAGCGGGCATTGCCATCCGCAATGGCATTTTGAAGGTGTCGCACTACATCAATCTGTGTGCTTTTGAAGGCGAAGAATTCAACACCCATATGCTGCTCCGCGGGTCTCAAGAGCGCTTAACGCCCGTCCTGATGACCGCGCTGGTCGCTGCGCTGGCGCTAGCACCACTGCTGTTTGAAGCTGAAATGCCAGGGACAGAAATATTGCACCCGGTAGCCGTCGTCATTTTTTCAGGGCTTTTGACATCCACCCTGCTGGATTCATTTTTAACCCCGGCCATGGTGGCGCTTTTTGGCCGCAAGCCGATTGAAGCGCTGGTGGCAAGCGCAGGCTCTGAAAGTTTTTAGTTTTTAGTTTTTAGTTTTTAACTTTAAAAGGTATTTTTATCATGCGTCAAATTTTTAACATTCGCACCACATTGCTGGCATCACTGATGGCTATCTCAACCGTTCCTGCACTGGCTGCCGGCAACCACGGCCACGCACCAAAATTCGGTGGTGTGGTCGTAGAAACCAAAGCGGGCGACGTGGAAATCGTGGCCAAGCCCGATAGCATCCAAATTCACGTCACCGACCACGGCAAAGCCATGAATCTGGACGGTGCAAAAGCCAAGGTCACTTTGCTGAACGGCACCGAGAAGTCTGAAGCTGAACTGATACCGACAGGCGACAAGCTAGAGGCCAAAGGTGCTTTCAAGGTTGCCAAAGGCACCAAAGGCGTCGCCGTGATCACCTTGGCAGGCAAGCCGCCCTTTACCGCGCGGTTTGAAGTCAAGTAGACCGCTGTCCGCAAGCTCTTCTCGTAAAGCCGATGCACACTTAGGAGGAAAAAATTACCATGCCAATCCAAACCTTTTCACTGACGGGTCTGCACTGCAACGCCTGCGTAAGCCGCGTCACCAAGAGTCTGGAGCCGCTAGCCGCCAGCGTTGCCGTCTCTTTGAACCCAATGCAAGTGGTACTGACAAACAGCACCGCCGACTTTGAAACACTCAAAGCAGCCGTTGCAGGTGCTGGAAAGTACGTTCTTGTGCCAAATCAGGTATCAAATACGCCTGTAACCCAATTAATACGGGCGAATAAAGCTCCTGAAAACATAGCACTTCAAACTACAGTAGTTGAAAACACGCCAATAAGCTGGCTGGCTACCTATAGCCCATTGCTGCTGATCGTCGCCTACATTTTGAGTGGCAGTGTGCTGGTACAAATCGGCATGGGCGGGCTGGGTAGCATCGCTTTGCCAGAGACCATGCGCTACTTCATGGCGGGTTTCTTTTTGGTGTTCTCGTTTTTCAAGCTGCTGGACATCAACGCTTTTGCCGATGCGTATGCGGGCTACGATCTGCTGGCAAGGCGCTGGCGCGGCTGGGGCTTGATCTATCCGTTTGTTGAACTGGCACTCGGGGTTGCGTACCTGAGCCACTTCAACCCGGTGCTGACACACTGGGCGACCATCATCGTGATGGGCTTTTCGGCCATCGGGGTTATACAAGCCGTCACCAGCAAGCGCAGCATTCAATGCGCCTGTCTTGGCGCAGTCTTCAAACTGCCCATGAGCACGGTGACGATTGTGGAAGACCTCGGCATGGTGGCGATGGCGATGTGGATGATTGCCATGGGGGCGTGACGCGTTCGAGGACCGCTCTTTTAAATGCATAACCTTCGCACACCTGCTCGCAACGCACGTCATCGAAACGCCGTAGTTTATTGGCTCGTCCGTCGTTAGATTGATCTATGTTGTGAGTATGCCAACGCAAGGACGCCTGATTGCTTGGGGAAAAAGATCTTTTTCAGGGTAGTTAATGCATCCTGTTTGATATAGATCAATTCTGTTGTGAATGGGCCCGGGTACATTGAATTGACCACAATGTTTGCCAACCATGAAGCCTTTTTTTAATTCCTCCACCAGACGCAATGCCGCATTCGCGATCTTGTTGGTGTGGCTGTTTGCTCTGGGTTCCGGGGTAGCCAATGCGTGCTTGATTCAAACCGACAAAAGTCACGGTTACGGGCTCGGCCATGGGCATGAATCCCTCGTAACGCATCCGTCTGCAGCCGAAGCAGGACACGCAATTTCCGCAGCCCACGCAGACCCGATGCGCGACCATGACGCCATGCCAACCGGATCGAAGTCGCAATGTCTCAAGGTCTCAAGGTCTGCAACGATGGCTCCCAATCCTTGCTAAAGCAGCGGGCCGGTTTTGATTTGAACCATGCTGATTTGATGCCCCTGCTTCCCGTTAGCTGGACCACAGCAGCATCTGTGGTGTTAGCAGGCGGCATCGCCGTTATTCAGCGGTCCCCGTATCCCTGGCTCCCCATCAGAATCCGCCTCTCGCGCCTGGCGCTGTGACATCTTTCTTCAGACCCGACCCGACCCCTCGAGCCCCACGGTCAGCGTCTGTTTGTCCAGTTTGACTTTTTATCAACTACAGATCCCAAACCCGGACATCCCCCCTCATAAGCACATGCCACGCATCTAACAAGTGGCTCCGCAGCCCTTTAACTTCGAACACCAGGAATCTCAAATGAAACACACTACCTCACTCTCAATTGCCCTCGCCATTGCCATCACAGGCGCCCAAGCATGGGCCGCCAATCTCGACAAACACGACGGTCATCATCCCGCCAGCGCGGCATCCGCACCCGCAGCGAAAACCCCGCCCGGCAAAGCCGCTCCCGCCATGGCTCGCACCGATGCCCAGATGAAGGCCATGCGCGAGATGCACGACAAGATGACAGCTGCCAAGACCCCCGAGGAACGCAGCGCTCTGATGGCCGAGCACATGAAAACCATGCAGAACGGCATGGCCATGATGAAGGGCATGTCTCCCGATGGCATGGCTGGCATGAAAGGGGATGCCAGTGCGAGCCACCAGATGATGGAAAAGCGCATGGAGATGATGGAGGCCATGATGCAGATGATGATGGATCGTCTGCCGACTGCGCCGGCGAAATAACAGGGGTGCAGTCATGACACCGCTTCGCACCGGACTTGCACTCGCCATCACGGTGGGGGTCTTCTACACCTTGTGCACGCTGGCCTGGGTGCTTGCT
>JAYVPR010000323.1:0-5173 GCA_043757245.1 Polaromonas sp.
AAGAACATCTTCAAATACAAGAAGACGCGTTACAAGGGTCTGGCCAAAAATGATGCCCAGCTCAATATGCTGTTTGCCTTGAGTAATTTGTACATGGTCGGGGGAGAGCTACGCCCATAAAGGGCGAAGGGGCGCCAAAAGCGCCAAAACAAGCCTCGAAAGAGGTGCAGAAACTGAAAATTCGAAGGCGATTGAGAAAAATGGCTCAAAATTTGGCGCAGCGCAAACAAAAATATAGGTGCTACGCCAACGTCACATTAAAACTTGATTTGATCCGCGTTTCCCTAGGGTGGTTAGGGTTTGACTGATGCAGCTTGTGGCAGATCAAAGGCGTCAAAGTCAATCAGGTTGTCTGTAGCCGCAGCACCCGTGACAGGTGTCAGTGGCGCAGAGTCCAGTGGCGGCAGCGCGACAGATGCGTCTGCGTCGAACGTAGCAAAAAACCGGGCATCTGATGCGCTATCAGAATCTGCGCTCTCACCCAATGCCGATAGCTCACTCAAATCAATGTCCAAACCCAGACGCCGCGAAGCGGGCGGCACCAATGAAATTGTCAAAGGATCGACAGGCATGCTCTGCCCATCCTGCTGATTCAAATCCATTCTCGCTGATAGCGGCTGAATGCCGGTCGGCATGAAGGTCATAGGCTTCGGATCGGCACTGTCAGCCTGGCGGTCTGGCAAATCAAACTTTTTAGCAGCCAGCACTGCATGGGGCTCGGGACTGATGATTTCCTTGGCTACCGAATAAAGCAGCAGCAGTTCACGATAAGCTTCAGGGTTAAAAGCTTCTGTCTCGGTGCCGGACCGCCTGAACAGCGACTCTTCAATGATTTCCAGTACTTTGGGGGAAGGCCACAGCGCCTCAATCCGGGACAGTGCAAGCGGGTAAGACTCAAGCCCCAAATTCTTGTCTGTGTACAGCTCGAAAGTTGGAACCTGGGTGTTAAAGCGCTCGTTAAAAGTCACCCGCAAGCTGTCATATTCTGCGGGCCGCTGTAGCTGATGGTACAGATTGAAAAGATCAAGGTAGACCAACGCGCTGGTTTCAAGGTTTTCGGCAATATGGCTGCGTAAAACCTCAATTGCCTGCTCGTACTGACCAATCGATACAAAGAAATCCGCCTGCTGCTGAACATCAAACAACTCCTCGGCCTTCACAGCTCGGGTGGAGTGCAGCATGCTCGATCCAAAGTCAGACGTGTGTTTAGGTGTGAAGGGCGCGGAATCAACAAAACTCGGCGTTACCTCTGGCCGTATGGCACCCGACTTGCCACTGGCGAGGTTGGGACCAAAGTTAGCATTTACATTAACAAGTTTTGATTTTGAAACTGAGGCGACGCGCTTCGCGCCCAGTTCGTGCAGCTGATGTGGCGGCAAGCTGTCATGCCATGCCCGTTGCTGGTTTTCATAGGTGTCATTTTTTCGCCACCACGGCTTGTCACCTGATTCACCAGGATGACCGAACAACCGGTGCCGTAAAAAAAAGGCCATGCCAGCGATTGCCGCCAGCAATAAGGCAGCCAGCGCATAGACCAGTGCATTGGCGTAGCGTTCTGCTCGCGCCTGCTGAAGCTTGGCGTTCAGGTCATCGATAGACAGAAGAGTTTTTTGGCTTTTTGCCTGTAGTCCGCTCACCGAGCTCTCAAGAGCCTGCAGTTTTTCAGTATCGCGAAGAATGTCTTGCGGCTGCGCCGAAAGCGCCCGCCACAAGGCACCTGCCGCCGCGCGCTCTTGGGGATTAGCAGCAGGAATGGAAAGCAGTTCAGAAGAGGCTTTAAGCTGAGGATCCCGCTCAATCACCAGATCCAGCGGCTCCAGCTTCAAGCGTGCTTTGTTGGGTGCCGCAGACTTGCTGTCTTGAGTGATGATAGGCGCGCGATGGGGTTTTGCCTTGGCTGTTTGGCCCTGTTCTGTTTGAGCCTGTTCTATCGCCATCGGAACAGGAACCATATCGCCAGCTGTCGCGTTGCGACGGCGGCTGCGCATGACGGAATTGGCGTTCTCGGGTATTGCTGCTTGGTCAGAAGAAACCGCCGCATTGAGGGGAGGTACAGCGGCACGCTTGATGGGCGTTGCCGATGGCGCGGGCAGCAACGTATTTTTGTCAGGTACGACTTCAGGCACCAGCTCAGCAAGTGTGACGTAGCGTCGTTCGGTTTTTAGCTGGCAGCCCACCCGCAAATAAAGCGTCACCACGGGCTCATCAACCAGGACAGATGAGCGGATACGAATCAGCGCCTGCGGCGATGCAGATGTCGATTTTTCAACGGTAACGCGAACGCGGGATTTGTCCAGCTTGTTATCGGCATAAAAAACATCGGCATCCACGCACATGCTGCCCACATCATCCTGAGCCTCCAGTACCGCCTGAACCGAAATATCCAGCGGTCTGCCGATGAGCGCGGCGCCGCTATGCCGTCCAAGAGACATCGCCATACTGCTCGAAGCAGTCAGCAACAACAAACCAGGTAAAAAGATAAAGCTTTTTTTCACAACAACCTTATGCAATAAGGTACACAGTTTGACACGATTTTGACACAGCCCGTCTAAAAACCGGCTGCGTAATAATCCCTACTTATGAAACCTATATATCAAACAGTTGGCATTGTGGGCACAGGTGCCATGGGGCGCGGTATTGCGCAAATCGCGGCGCAGGCCGCTAGCAGCGTTAAGCTCTTTGATCTGCAACCAGACGCCAGCCACAAGACCAAGGCAGAGTTGGCAGCGCAGTGGGACAAGCTGGTGGCCAAAAATAGGCTGGACACCGCCACCGCTGATGACTACAAAAACCGCGTATTGACCGTCAATACACTGGCTGAACTGGCCGACTGCGAGCTGGTAATTGAAGCCGTTGTCGAGCGATTGGACGTCAAACAAGCCCTGTTTGCTGAACTTGAAAATATTGTTTCACCGCAAGCTGTTTTGGTCAGCAACACCTCTTCGCTGTCGATCACGGCAATTGCTGCCAAGTTAAAAAACCCGCAGCGTTTTGCCGGCTATCACTTTTTTAACCCTGTGCCATTGATGAAAGTCGTCGAAGTCATTGCCGGGCTTAAGACAGATGCCGCTGTCTGCGCACAGCTCTCAAGCTACGCCAGGCAAATGGGCCACACCGCTGTGCTGGCGCAAGACACGCCCGGCTTTATCGTCAACCATGCAGGTCGTGGCTACGGTACAGAGGCGCTGCGCATCGTCAGCGAAGGCATTGCCGACTTTGCCACGATTGACCGTATTTTGCGTGACCAGGTGGGCTTCAAGCTCGGACCTTTTGAGCTGATGGATTTGACTGCGCTGGACGTGTCGCACCCGGTCATGGAATCGGTCTATCGCCAGTACTATGAAGAAGCCCGCTACCGCCCCAGCGTTATCACGGCGCAGCGCCTGGCAGGCGGTATGCTGGGCCGCAAAACGGGCGAAGGTTTTTACAAATATGAAGGCGGTGCGATGCAGGTCGCACCAGAAGCGCCCGCGCCCGTGGCTGCCGAAATGCCCGCTATCTGGGTATCGCCGCGAGCCTCACGTCGTTCGGAGTTGTTGCAACTCCTTAAGAATCTGGGCGCCAATATTGAAACTGGCGCGTCTGCCTCGCCACAAGCGCTGATGCTGGTGGCACCGCTGGGTTTTGACATCACCACCGTCGCCGTGGTGGAGCGGCTGGACCCCGCCCGCACCATCGGTATTGACATGCTGATTGACGACGCAGCCACCAAGCGCCGGGTACTGGCCACCAACCCCGCTACCCGCACCGACATGAAGCATGCCGCCCACGCGCTGTTTGCGCGTGACGGCAAGGCTGTCAGCGTGATCCGCGACAGCGGCGGCTTTGTCACCCAGCGTGTCGTCGCCACTATCGTCAATATAGCCAGCGACATTTGCCAGCAGGGCATTTGCAGCCCGAAAGATCTGGAGACTGCCGTCACCCTTGGCCTGGGCTACCCGCTCGGGCCTCTGGCCATGGGCGACCGTTATGGCCCCACCAATATCCTTGAAGTGCTGTTCAACATGCAAACCGTTTACGGCGACCAACGCTACCGCCCGTCACCTTGGCTGCGCAGGCGGGGTGCCATCGGTTTAAGCTTGATGCATGAGGAAAGCTAAGCATGACAAGCGCCCTCAAAAGTACCAGCGAAGGTCAAACGCTGATCCTCACCATCAGTAACCCCGAGTTTAAAAACGCCCTCAGCCCAGAGATTTACGCGGCTGGCGTTGAGGCGTTGAATGCTGCTGAAACGAATCCAGAAATACGCAGCGTCATCATCACGGGTGAAGGCTCGGCGTTTTGCGCTGGCGGTAATTTGCAGCGCCTGCTGGCTAACCGCCAACAGCCCAAAGACGTTCAGGCGCAAAGTATTGATGGCCTGCACAACTGGATTGACTCCATTCGCACCTACCCCAAGCCCATCATTGCAGCGGTTGAGGGCGCTGCCGCCGGGGCCGGGTTTTCACTGGTACTGGCCTGTGACTTTTGTGTGGCCTCTAGCGACGCGGTATTCGTCATGTCGTACAGCACCGTCGGCTTGTCGCCGGATGGCGGTGGTAGTTGGGCGCTTGGGCGTACCCTGCCCCGCCAGCTGGCCAACGAGCTGCTGATGTGCGGAGAACGCATCAGTGCACAGCGCCTCTTTGATTTTGGTCTGGTGAACCGCGTATGCAACAGCGGCAGCGCCTTGCGTGAAGCACTTGGCCTTGCAGAGCGGCTTAACGCCAGAGCCCCCAACGTTTTGGCCAGCATCAAAGAGCTGCTGAGCGATGCGGCGAGCAACAACTTGAGCCAGCACTTTCAACTGGAGCGCGACCATTTTGTGCGCAACCTCCATAACGCCAATGGCGGTGAAGGCATAGCCGCCTTTCTTGCCAAGCGTACACCGCGCTACCGGTGATGCCGCGCAGAACCATCAAGAGTAACGAGGACACACTGGCGACACGGCCCGCCGAAGCGCGCCGTCCCTCAAGCGACAATGGGCGATCCGCCAGTCACTCAAAAGACACGCCATGGACGATCCCATCCTTAACATTGAAGAGCGCGAAGCCATCAACGGTGGCCGCTGGTTTTCAAGCCTCTCCCCGTCGCTTAGGCACGACATACTCCGATGCGCTTACGTCAAACGATTTCGAGACGGCGAACTGATAGCCGCCCGGGGCGACCCGCCCGAAGAATGGATAGCCTGCGC
>JAYVPR010000324.1:0-5170 GCA_043757245.1 Polaromonas sp.
TTCATCTTTGGGTTCAGATATTGGCTACCACCCCTTAACGTTTGATACCCTGGCGGTGTTGTCAAATTCAGTGAATAAATCTGCGTTTCCCTAGGGAAAGCGATAGGCGTACTTACCATTAAAAGACGGCGCTCAGGATTTATCGCATATTGAGACGCTACTTGAGATACTTCTTGCGACACGATTTGTACCGGTCAAACCAGCATGTCAAAGCCTTGTGCTTCGACGCTGACGAATGCTTGCGTAAACCCGGCCAGCGCCCGATAAAACTGTGCCTTGGGGTGAGCCGCCAGCGCCTCACACATTAGGGGCATCCAGGGTTGCACGTGCCGGGTAAAAAATTCGCGTTGTCGCGTCAAGTTCGCAACAGCTACGTCGTCACCTGCAATCAGGTAACGCATGACTTCGCACAGGTAGGCCACATGGTCTTCCGTTTCAGGCATGGTTTCATCGCGCGCCAGGCCGAGCGCTGCGATGTCGCCACGCAAGACAGCCAGCGGCTTCTCATTGAGAAACCCACTCAGGTAATGCGAACCAAAAAGGCATACCTCAGGCTTACTGACGCCACCAAACAGTGCATCGTATTCGCTGGTGATGCCGGCATGGCTTTGGTTCCTGGCGGCGGCGACCAACTCTGTCCATGAAGCTTCCAACAAGGCGCCTGCAGCCGGTGCTTGCGTCACCGCTACTTTGAGGTTGTCGTACAACGCCAGCGACGGTGCTGAATAGTAGAGCGCAGCCAGTAAGCCGTACACCTCAGCTCTGGCAGTTTCTTCGTCAAGTGAATCGTTGGTAAGTTCGGCAGGCTGCATGGTTTTTTCTTATCGGATGTCGGTAATTTTGAGTTCGTTTTCAGCCGAATAAATATCAATGACACGGCAGTCACCACACATTTTCAAGCGGTCAGCCGCCGCGCCCTGAAACATGGCGTGCCCCGCCAGCTTGCCCAGCATGGACTCAATCGCTTTTAGCGTGCCAAATGGTTTGCGGCAGCGTATGCACTGGTAGGGCTGGCTTTCGTTCAGTACCCGCGCCTCTTTGCGCTGAGGGGTGAGCAGCAGACGCGGCTGCAAGGTAATCGCGTCTTCAGGACAAGTGCTGGCGCACAGGCCGCACTGCACACAATTTTTCTCAATAAATTTAAGCTGCGGGTGTTCGGGGTTGTCTTGCAGTGCGCTGGCCGGGCATGCGCTGACACAGCTCAGACAGAGGGTGCAGGCATCCTTGTTGACCAGCAAGCTGCCAAATGGCGCGCCGACTGTTGGCAGAGCAATGGCTTCTGGCAAGGCGGCTGGTGCATGCGTGATGAAGTGATCGAGCGCCATGTCAAGCGTGCTGCGCTTTTCCTGAGCTACGGCAAAACGCGCCGGGTTGGCAGGCACAGCCGGTCTCGCTCGGGCCAGCGTTTGCAGACTGGTATCCAGGTCAGCTACCGATGGCGCACGAATCAGGTGAAAGTGAATACCTGCATACCCCAGGCCACTGAGCAAAGCCTGGGCTACTTGCATTTGCGTCGCAAGACTTTCCAGGTAGGCCGGCGCTTCTTCATCAGTCACCAACACGGCCACTTGTGCTGCACCAAAGGCAACGGCACTCAGCCACAAGTCCAGCCCCACGCTGGCGGTATGCCACAACGCCAGGGGTATCACGTTGGCTGGCACGCCACGCACCACTTTTTGCAACTGTGCTGCACGGCCCAATGCTTCAACTGCTTGCTGCCCAGCTACTTGACTGTGCAACAAAATAACGGCGTTTGTGCCACCTGCTTTGGCATAGGTCGACAACAACGTCTTGAGCCGCACACCCTGCTCGCTGGCGCGGGGGTAAGCGTACGTGAGCGCACCCGTCGGGCAGACGGTTGTACACGCGCCGCAGCCCACACACAGATTGGGATTGACAACGATCTGCTGGCGGTTTTTCTCACTCTTGACTGCGCCTGCAGAACAAACATCAATGCAGGCATTGCAGCCCACCGTTTCGTTACGGCTGTGGGCGCAGATTTTTTGTTTGTAATTAAAGAACTTCGGTTTTTCAAACTCGCCGACCATGTCGCGCAACTTGACCACCATGGGCAGCAAGCCGGGTGATGCCAAGCCCTGCGATGCGTTTAGCGCAAAGTAGCCCTGCGGCGGCGCATGCAGGCTAATGAGAGGTTGCGCACCCATGTCCAGAACCATGTCAAACGCCTCAGTGGCCGGCTGCTCAACGCGGTTGAAATCAATCGCACCCGCCACCTTGCACACGGCGACGCAGTCACGGTGCGAGGTGCATTTGCTGTTGTCAATCTGGTAACTGAGGTCAATCGCCCCCTCAGGGCAAACCGCCACGCAGGCATTGCATCGGGTACACAAGTCCAAATCAATCGGGTTGCTTTTTGTCCATGCGGCTTCAAAAGCACCCAGCCAGCCCTTCACGCTGAGGTTGCTCCCAGCAATCACCGGATACTGCCGCTCCTGCGCAGCGGATTGGCCAAGTGACACGCCCTGCGCAAATATCGTCACGTCCAATGTATCGGCCAACAACCCCGCCACCTGCTCGGCCTTGTCCAGCGCACCCACGATGAGCAAACGGCCTGCGCTTTTGTAAGTCACCGTTGAAACGGGCTCGGCATCAGGCAGGTGTGCCGCCGCCAGCATGGCCGCGATTTTCGGCATGGCGCTGGCAGCGTCTTTGCTCCAGCCACCGGTTTCGCGGATATTGACAAACTTGATAACAGACGTTGCCCGCTCGGTCTGCTCTCCAACCTCGGCAAACAGGCGTTTTTCCTGGGTACAGGCCACCACAACATCGTCGCCTGATTGAATCGCTTTTTGAAACGCGCCTACCTCACGGCGGCACAGGGCGGAATGCAGTGTTAACGTTTCATTCAGTGCTGCGCCGAGCTTCTGGCTCTGGAGCGGCATGGTCTGGTTGCAATCGCAAATGAGGGTGGTCATGGTCTTGTTGGGTAGCTACTGAGTCGTTCAACAACTCGGGGTGGCTTGAGTTTATTTGGAGCGCAGGACGAAATTCAACCCCATCGCTATCGACTTGCGACTGTGCCATGGTTTGGTCGACAGCGTTATTCGCATTATCCCGTGGTGTTAATTCTTCCTGCTTGTCCTTGTCCTTGTCTTTGTCTTCTTCGTCGTCGTCTTCGTCGTCGTCGTCGAAAAGTTTGAGGAATTTTGAACTGGTCATGGCGCGCAGCATGGACTCGGGTATCGGGTCGGACTTTGAATAATCATCAATGTAAATGTCCAGGCCATCCATCACGTTGAAGTGCGGGTCGGAAAAGAGCTTTTTCATGGCGGCATTGCGCACATCGGCGCCCACGTTTTGCGACATGAAGGGCTTGAAATCAGAATCTTTAGTGAGCAGTTTGACATCGTCAAGCGACAGTACGTGAGGTTCTTGAGTAGCCTCTTCCTGAGCCGGTTTGATTTGCGTTTCAACGGGTTCAGGCAGCACAGTTTTTGCAACGGCGACAGGTTCTTGAACCGGCTTGCCCTGCAAAACATCAGTTTTGCGGCGCGCCCAACGGCCTAGAAATCCGCTTGGTTCTTCAGCCACGGGGGGTGCCTGCGCCAAAGGTTTTGTCAGTGCTAACGCGCACCGGGTTGCCAAAGCGGTCTTGCAGTGTTTTAAAGCTTTGTGGTCGCTGCCGGCGCTTGGCTTCCAGCACGTGGTGCTGGTCAACAAAGCCTTGTACCCACTGAGCGACGCTGCCAGGCATGGGTATCTGCTCCACTGTTTCCTGCGCATCCAGCCAACGCCCTGCGTCGTGGTAGCTGACCGTCACGATGTGCGGTACAGCCATCGGCTCGTCAGCAATTGAAGGTTCTTCCTCCATCCGCCAGACGACCCAAAAGCAAGGCTGCTCGGTGGTCACATTCAGGTAATAACCTTCAGCATCGCCGATATGCAGCTCGACCTTGAAGCCGGGGTGCAACCAGCGCTCTTCAGCGTCGCTTTTGACAAGCAGTCGTGCCGCAGTGCCAAAACCATCTTCATGCGGTACCACGTCAGCCAACGACCAGCGCCAGGGTTGCCAGCGGTTGTCAATGCGCTCACGGCGCATGACGACCGCCGCGCTCAAAGTGGGCCGGGCAACAGGATCGCCATTGACGGGCGATTGCATCAAAAAATCAGACATATAAATCAAACATGCAATGAGTGTACGGCGGCATCACAACCGATGATGGCCTTGACCTGCCCACTTGGGCCTGCCACTGGGCGCTAAAACGCGCTCACCTTTGACCTCCAGCGCACAGGCGCGACGCACCGCGTTACGTATCTTTGGAAATTTTGATGGTTGGAAACCTGGCTGAAAAATCTTTCGCTTTGGCGGCCACTGTGATGGCCATCTTGCGGGCGATGGCCTTATAGATGGCGGCTACATCGCCATCCGGGTCAGCCACTACCGTGGGCCTGCCGTTGTCAGCCTGCAGGCGGATCTGCATGTCCAGTGGCAACGCACCCAGGTAATCCATCTTGTAATCAGCAGCCATTTTTTTGCCGCCATCAGCGCCAAAAATGTGCTCGGTGTGGCCACATTTGCTGCAAATGTGAACTGCCATGTTTTCAACAATGCCCAAAATCGGCACGCCGACTTTCTCGAACATCTTGATGCCTTTTTTGGCATCCAGCAGCGCAATGTCTTGCGGTGTCGTGACGATCACCGCACCGGTGATGGGCACGCGCTGGCTCAGGGTGAGCTGAATATCACCGGTACCGGGCGGCATATCAACAATCAGATAATCCAGATCGCGCCAGTTGGTTTGCCGCAACAGCTGCTCCAGTGCCTGCGTCGCCATCGGGCCGCGCCAGATCATGGCTTCGTCTTGCGCCACCAAAAAACCGATAGACATGACCTGAATACCAAAGTTTTCCATCGGCTCCATGTTTTTGCCGTCAACGCTTTCGGGGCGGCCTTCAATGCCCATCATCATGGGCTGGCTGGGGCCGTAAATATCAGCATCGAGCAAACCAACGCTGGCACCTTCAGCAGCAAGTGCCAACGCCAGATTGACGGCCGTGGTGCTTTTGCCCACACCACCCTTACCAGACGCTACAGCGATGATATTTTTGACATTGGGTAGCAACTGAACGCCGCGCTGCACGCTGTGGCTGGCAATTTTCACGCTGAGGTTGACTGAGACATTGCTCACGCCGGCCACACCTTTTACGG
>JAYVPR010000325.1:0-19580 GCA_043757245.1 Polaromonas sp.
ACCCGTTGCCATGGGAATTGCTGAAAAAATAGGTGGCATTCCCGCGTTGGCCGCCGTGTTTGCCGTCATGACGGGCCTGGTCGGCGCATTGGCAGGCAAGTACCTGTTTGATGCTCTGCGTATCCCCGTCACCCCGTCAGGCTGGGCGGCGCGCGGCTTTGCGTTGGGCACTGCCGCGCACGGAATTGGCGCAGCACGTGCCTTGCAGGTCAATGCGGATGCCGGCGCTTATGCGGCGCTTGCATTGGGTTTGCAAGTGGTGTTGGCATCATTGCTGATGCCTTTTTTATATCCGCTAGTGATCAGGCTGTTTTAAAAGCGCCACTCACCTGGGCCAGTGTCGGTGCTTTGGCCTGCGTTCCTGGTGCACCAAACAAAATCTCGCCTGCCAACTGGCCGCCTTCTTCAATCACCAACTTGCCGTAGCGGATGGTGCCTGTGACTTTGCCCGTTGAGTAAATCACCAGCTTCTGGCGCACTGTCAAGTTGCCAATAAACTCCCCGCGAATTTCAGCCACGTCAATCTCTGCTGAGCCCTTGAACGCGCCTTGCTCGGCAATCTGCATCACGCGTGAGTCCATCGTGGCTTCTACCAGGCCCTCCACCACCAGCGTGTCGCAGTCGGTGATTTCAACGCCCTTGAGCTTGATGTTTGGGCCTACAGTCAGCTTGCTACCGCCTTCTTGCGCGCTGGCTGTGGCTGCATCGCTGGCAGATTTTTGTACTGCTGCACTACTGGGCACTTGCGCCGGTGGGGTATAGCCGCTGGCCGGGGTCCTTAAGTTGGTGTTTGTTGTGAGCGGGCTGGGGGTGTCTATATCGCGTTTGCCAAAAAACGGTGTTGCCATGAGACTTCCTTGAAAAAAGAACGCATGGTACGGCGGCAACCAATACAAAACATCTGCGTCGTGCAAGAGGCGTAACAAAATTAATTTTTACAAGCTATGTTTTCAGGCGGAAAATAAAGTTCCTTCTCCGATCATGCTCATGCCGTATCTGCTTAAAATTTTCACTGCTGATGAGGTCACCGACGTTCAGCGTGATCTGGCGGTCAAGCGGTTTCGTGCGGCGCTTGAATACGCCTTGGGTGATGAGAGTCTTGTACTGCCTTGCTATCAGGCCTATCTCAAACTATTTCAGCAATACAGCGACCATCCGCGCCCTTGGCCAATCAGCTCTGCCGAGCTGATTTTGGCAGAGCAGTGGGAGGCCGCTGAGCTGGCGGCAACCCAGGCAGCTTTTGGCGTGCACCGATATTTGGGAGATGCAGATTTCGAGATTCAGGAAAAAGCATAAACGCAAACGCATAAGTGAGGCGACCTTCGACTCCTGGTCAACTGCTGACGAGCCGGTCTACAAAATCAGTGATGCCCCCTCCGACATCGAGGGGAGCGGCAGCACGGGCGGCGTCAGGCCTCATTAAACGCTTGCCTACAAACAGTACGAATACCTGGGAAGCGCACTCTTGCGCTCATAAATTCCGCCTCCCTAAATGTCTGCCACATCAAGTATTAAATCGTCGCATTCGCCGGTGCGTTGCTAACGGCCCATGAATACAAGGCTACAAACACCAGCACGTCAAAGACTGCACCCATGCATACATAGAGAACCGGCATGAAAAGCACAGACAGATGCTGCATGATGAAAGCTTGGGCCAACACCTGATGAGGAATCATGATGGCAAAGAACAGCAAAATTAGCGCCGTATGAAACAGCTTCACCCATATGCTCTGGTTCAGAATGTAATAACCTACAGCAAGCATGACGGGTGTAGCCAGCATGGTGACATACCCAATGGTCATCAATTCCTCGCTATGGTGAGCAATGGTGTAGGGAAAATCGGCGGCTGCCCAAAAAAAATATCCCACTGCAATCAGCTGCAAGATACAGACAATTCTGAGCGGGTATTTAAGTGGCAGAGTAGCCCCTTTCATCAAGAGTGACAGCAGCAGGCCAACCATTGTTATCAATCCGGTGACCCACAGCGTTGTCATACTCGGCATCGGGGTTCCGGCCATTGCGGTGGACAATACCGCAGAGAACTGCCCTGAATCGCCAAGTTGGGTGGTTCGGCTAAATGAAAGACTAAGACTGTCCGACCAAAACAAAATGCAGTCGCGCCAAAAGTCCAGCAGCATAGGTTTGCCCCACAGCAAAAGTGTACAAAGCACCAACGGCAATACCAGGCCTTGCGCCAGCAAATAGGGCGTGACCCTTAGTGGCGTGATCGCACGATGCGGCCGTACCTGCACGTTTTGGGCGCGTGCCAGCTTGACAGCCAAAAACGCGGCATGAAAACCGTGGTCGTGTTCTTTGGTTTCGCTGGAGACAGAAATAGTTTTTGTGAGCATGGTGGTTTGTTAAAAATCGTGGAAGATGCCGATATTCAAACCCGACCGGTTGTAAAAAGGACTGGTATAGCGGTTGGCGCCTACTGACACACCGGTACGAGGTGCTACCCAGTGACGCCATGAAACGCTGGTCTCCTTGCTGGCGAAGTTCACCAGTTGTTTGTTGGCAGTAATCGTCTGGTAGCCTTCAACTCCCCATCCATGGCGCACCGTGATCAAGTCCTGTTTGTCGCGCCCGTAAGTCAAGGCCAGGAATTGTTGCTGGGTTCTGATGGAGCCGGGGTTGCTGCTGTTGAGCCTGACGCCAGCTTCTGCCACCCAGGGCTCATCAAAGTAATACACCAGCCCTAGCGAGAGGCTGTTATCGCTGTGGCCATCCGGAGCCTTGTAAAAGCCGGAGCCAACGGAAGTAACCAAATTTCGGCCAGCCAGCCATTTTTTGTACAGGGTTGCATCCAGGCGGTAACGCGGCAGATAAAAAGCGCCGTCGCCAAAGCCTGTCGCAACGCGGGCATACCAGTCTTCGTTAAAGGTGTAGGTGTCGCTCAGGCCAACGAATGTACCGTTCATGTTGAACCTGTGGTTCAAGGAGACCTCGCCTTGCAGCAAGTGTGAAGGCAAGCCATAGGTGCCGCGCAAAGTCACGTCGCGCCAGTTTCCAAGACCTGCGCTGAGATTTTGAAAACCTCCACTGAGTTCAAGAGTGCGCGGCAAGTCGGCCTTCTCGACACGCGGTGCTATGCGTGCCGCTCCCAGTTCAGTTGTTTGTGCCAATGCACCGTAACTGCAATACAACCCGCCCAGGCCGACAATTAAAAAGCGCAAGGTAAATAAAGTTCGCACAAACATAAAGAAGCCCTCGAAAGATTTTTATAAGAAAGTCAGTTACTGGCAGTTGGCTGACTTGCCTGCGGAAATGATGCGCCTACTGGCTAGTATTTGAAATGCCGCTTCGTCCGTGACAGCCCAACGATTTGAATGGCGCATGGCAGATGCCTCACGGAGCCAGCAACGAGCGCTGGGCTCGTCGCCCTGGCGCAACGCCAGGACAGCCAGCAGGCCCCACGGATAGTCTGCATTGCCGTGACGAAGCCATTCCTTTCGGTGCATCTGCATCCAGCTTTTGTAGTATGACCTCGCGTTTTGGGGCAATATTGGGAAGTCGACCAAAAGTGGGAATATCTGAGCAACGTGATCAGGGTAAAACTGAGGTGTTTGCGTTCGTTGCTCAAGTTGAGTAGATACCAGAAAGTTCCTGTCCACGGGCCGCCAAAAAGTGCGGTGAATGTCCTGTGCAAGTTTTTCGACGTCGCTGGGCTTGGCTTGTTTTGAGTGCGCTATCAGCGACCAGACTTCAAGGTTGTCCATGAACAGGCCATGCAGATAAACAGGCGATACCATGTAAATACCGCGTGACGGCTGGAACAGATGCTCAAGCGCCTTTTTACTGATTGCGTGACTGTTTGTCCATGCCTGGGTTTTCTGCAGCTGTTCCGGCATCGTTTGCAGCAGCCGCATCCACAGGGCGAGCAGTGAGTCGTCGGCGTCCGCCGCCTTACATGACACCCATGTTTTGGTCGGACTCTTGCAAAACCGGTCAAAGGTTCCGTCAGGTTTTTGATGGGTGATCAACCAGTTGGCGAATTTTTCTGCTGGTATTGAGACATCCATGCCGTTGGCATGTGCGAGCAGCAAAGCCTGCATGGCAAAGTACGGGTCGGTCGTATCACCACCGTTCAAAATAGTGATCACTCCGTTCTCGTCAGCGTAACCTTGCAAGTCAAATTTTGGCAGGGCATTGGCCATCGTGGTGTGAAGCGTCAGCCATCCAGTGAACAGCATGACAAGAAGTTTTTTAAGTTTCATTCAGCCTTCACCATGCCAATCTCGTTTGCCCACACAGCGCCGTGAACCGTTGCACCCTGTTCAATGATGATGTTGTTAGCAGTCACGGTTGTCATGGCATCTGGCAAGCCAATAACGGATCGTGCGCCGATCAAAATATCGCTTTCTGACACGATCGGACCCAAAGCCCTTGCGTCCTTGAAAACATAAACCCGTTTTTCGCAAGTGATGGCGCCTTCGACGCTGGCACGGCGGGCAATGCTGACTCCTACACGCGCCTTGATATCGCCAATCACTGTGGTGCCCTGCCCGACGGTTAAAAATCCAGTGACTACCAGGGAGCCTTGATATAAGTTTCCTGCGGGCAGTGCGCAGTCACCCCGAATCAGATACAGCGAGGCTGTTTGCTGAACCGCATTCGGAAGGTCGGCGTAGCTGGCGGGCGTCTGGACATACTGACCGGGCGGTTTAGGCTGTCGGCTGCTCAAGCCAAACGACAGCGTCGGTGCCTGAAGACGCTCAAACCAGACTTCGTTGCCAAGCTCAATCGCAACACCCGCTGAAACACGGCGTAAGGCAACGCCGTTGTCACCGAGTCTAAAGACGCCGTTGGCGTGCGCCCAATCGTGGACTTCACTTTCGCTACCTAAAGCGATGTCTCCGGTTGCATAGAGCGACGAAAAAGCAGAATTGTCACCAGTGCGCAAGTCGCCCTCGACATAGAGCTGACTCGCGCTTCTGATGGGCGCCTGCGTATTAATGGATTGCTGCGCAATCAACCGCTTGCGAGCTTTTTGCCATTGCATGTTGACGATGGGAAAGTCAACAAAATCAAAGTCTTCAAAACCGGTAGCTGGGCCGTGCCCGAGCTTGGCAACCACGTCTGCGTGCAGGCGTCTGGAAAAATGCTCAATATCGCTGGTGTAGTTGGCAGAAACGGGTAACGCAGCCACGTCGCTCGGGTACCGCCATTCTTTGTAAGCTGGTATGAAGGGCAGGGTAAGCAGCAGCAGGCACACCACCGCGAACGCTGCGAAAGTCATGTAGTTTTCAGTCATCATGGGTCGCCTTTGGCAAGCTGGGCGGCTGCCGGTAGCGGATGGTTTTGTCCCACACCATCTCGCGCTTGAAAACCTTGTCAATCAGCAGACTCAACACCGCGCCAGAAATCGCAAATAAACTGACCAGAAAACTAAGTATGTTCAATGGAAGTAGTCTTAATCTGCGTCTGTTGCCGTCAATCAGTACGGCAATAACTATCTCGAAAAATGCGGCGAAGTTGCCCAAAGTACCGTAGACCATCAAGGCAAAAACCGGTATCAGTTGCGACAGTAGTGAACCTGCGTTGGCAAAATACAAACCCAGCGCCAAACCCCACCCCACCAGCATGATGAGTGGGATGACAAACACAAACAATAAAAGTAAACCGTCTATGCGCTGGCCCCACGTCAGGTATTTGCTGGTCGCAAACTGCCACAAGTAGCGCGCCATGACCTGGTTGTGTCCCTTGGCCCAGCGTGTGACCTGTTTGATTCGGATGCTCCACTCCTCAGGTACTTCTTCATAACATTCAGACCGATTCGTATAAACAGTTTTCCAGCCATTGAACATCAGCCGGAAAGTGATGTCGGTGTCTTCTGCCAACGTATCGTCATGCCAGCCACCGACTGCCTCAACGGCTGACAGGCGCACCCCGCCGACGGTTCCGCCATATTGCGGCAGTAGGTTCATATTCATGCGGGCCTGCTGGTCGACTTGGTAGCCCCCCGAACGTTCAAGGTCCAGCAGACGCGTGAGCAAGTTTGCACCACTGTTGACGGGTACGACACGGCCCATGACTGCGCCGACTTCCGGGTCAAAGAATGGCGCAACCAGTTGCTTGAGTAAACCTCGCCCAGGCACGTAATCAGCATCAAAAATAATGGCAATGTCACCGACTGCAAATTGCAGTGCGTCTTTCAGTGCCGCTGACTTTCCGGCTTTACCATCTTTGCGGTGAAATGGCCAAATACGCGACGGAAAGCGCGAAACGTAGCTGTCTATGATGGCGCCAGTGCCGTCCTTGGAGCGGTCATTGACGGGAATAATCCTCAGACATTCTGCCGGATAGTCGGTATTGAGCAGGGCCTCAATACAGCCTGCAATCACCTTTTCCTCGTTGTGTGCAGCGATAAATACAGTGATCATGGGCCAGCGAGCGACCGCAATATCAATGTAGGGATGGCGCTGCTTGCCGGTCAGGCGGTTCATGGTGAACATGAAGTGCCTGACGCCGTATAGCATCATGACAAGGACTATTAAAAACAGCAGCCATGTCATGACCGAGGCAACGGGGTAGGCGCTAAATGAAGTGGGCATATGCAGGTGTCCAGTGCGGTGGCGCGATGTGGTTTTGTGTGCAGCTCAAAATTAAGCAGTTTCAGTTTCAGTAACCGTCACCGATTGGGTTTGGAAGTGTTTGGCCAGAATAGACACGATTTGCCCGGACGTCGTGCCGTCACCAAACGGATTGCCTGCGCGTGACATGCTGGCGTAAGTTGCTGAGTCATTTAACAGGCGTATCACTTGTTCGACAATGGTTGTGCGCTCTGCGCCAATCAGTAGGGCACAACCTGCTTCAAGGGCTTCCGGGCGTTCCGTCTCGTCGCGAAGCACCAGCACTGGCACACCAAAGGTTGGCGCTTCTTCTTGCAGGCCACCTGAGTCCGTCAATACCATCCATGCGTCGGCCAGTGCCTGTTGCATTTGCGTGTAATCAAGCGGTTCCGTCAATTTGACGTTGGCAATACCTTTCAAAATGCTGTTGACGGGCCCTTGAACGACGGGATTCAAATGAACTGGAAAAAGCACTTGCAAATCGGGTTGCATAGCAGCAATGCCCGCAATTGCGTGGCAGATTTCAGCCAGGTCATGCCCCCAGTTTTCGCGCCGGTGCACTGTTACCAGCAGATGGCCGCGCCCGGTGGTTGTTCGCTTCACGCCCCTGTGTGCACAGGTCCACTGCTGCGCGTCAATCACGGTGTTGCCGGTCAGATGAATGAATTCGTCGGCGATGCCTTCATTTTGCAAAGCGATGCGCGCGCGTTCGGTAGGTGCAAAGTGAAAGCGCGTCAGCCGACTGATCATCTGACGCAAGCCTTCTTCAGGAAATGGGCGATTCAGGTTGTGGGTTCGCAAACCGGCTTCCACGTGTGCCACGGGGATCTGGTTATAAAACGCGGCAAGCGCGCCCTGAAAAGCGCTTTCAGTGTCGCCTTGAACGACGACCAGCGCCCAGGTCTTTTTTGTCATTTCCAGCTCAAGCTGCTGCCGGCAACCCAAGCTGAATTCCAGCAAGCTGCTTCCCATGCGTTGCAAGGTCGTGTCTGGCACCACATCAAAGCAAGCCAGGATCTGGCTGGCCATATCGGCATGCTGCCCGGTGTGCAGCCACTGCACGTTGGCCCAGCTGGCTTCACGCATGGCGTGATAGAGCGGCGCAAGTTTTATGATTTCTGGGCGCGTGCCCGAGACAAAAAGTATGTTGTGCATGGCCTGGAGAGGTTTAAATTTCTGAACTAAAGTGATTTAAAACTTCCTAAATCTATCTGCCTATAAGTGAAAATCTTTGCCCCTTGTAGGACGTAACCTTCAGTAACATGTGTACTTGTCTTTACCGATATTTGGTGTGTGAGCAGTAAGCTAAGTCTTATGTATCCCAATCTTTACGACCAAGTTTTCAAACCACCAGTCCCCGCGCAGCCAGAGCACAGCAGCAGCGAACTGAGGCTTTTTCAAGACAGTATGGCCAAGCTAAACAACATCGTGGTGATCACGGAAGTACACCCGTTGGCTAACCCCAAACACAAGATTGTTTATGTCAACGAAGCGTTTGAAAAACACACCGGTTACTCCCAAGCTGAAGTCATGGGCCGCTCGCCAGGTTTGCTGCAAGGGCAGGGCAGCCAGCACGCCGAGTTGAGTCGTATTCATCTGGCGCTTGAACAATCGCTACCGGTTCATGCAGAGTTGATCAACTACAAAAAAGATGGCGCCTTGTTTTGGATAGAACTGGACATCGCCCCGATCAAGAACGCGGAAGGTATCGCAACACACTGGGTGTCGGCCGCGCGCGACATTACCCAGCGCAAGATTGCCGAAGAAGAGATTGAATATCTGGCTTTTTACGACCCATTGACCCAGTTGCCTAATCGCCAGAGTTTGATGAATCGGCTGGAGCGCACGTTATCACCGCGTAGCGGCAGAAGCAAAAAAGAACCAGCTAACAGCTACGGTGCGCTGATGTTCATTGATTTGGATCATTTCAAGGTACTTAACGACACCCTGGGTCACGCGACGGGTGATACGTTGTTGTGCAAAGTTGCCACACGCCTGGGCGCTTGCGTCAGACTGGGTGACACGGTGGCGCGGCTAGGCGGGGACGAGTTTGTCGTGATGCTGGAGAGTCTGCCAGAGGGGGTTCTTGCTGCTACCGAATACTGCCAAAACGTAAGCCAGAGAATTTTGCTCGCTCTGAGCGAGCCCTATGACCTCGCAGGCCATCAGTATGAGAGCACATGCAGCATCGGCGTGACCCTGTTTAGCAAACGCAAACAAAACATGAGCGACTTGCTTAAGCAGGCCGACCTGGCGATGTATCAGGCCAAAGCTTCCGGTCGAAATGCCGTATGCTTTTTCGATCCCGCGATGCAAGCGGTTGTCACTGCAAATGCCGCCCTCACTTTTGGATTGCGTCAAAGTCTGCGTGAGGACCATTTCGTACTGCATTACCAGCCACAAGTGGGCAGTACAGGAAAAATGTTTGGGGTTGAAGCGCTGCTGCGGTGGCAGCACCCTGAGCGGGGCCTGGTTTACCCGAACGACTTTATTGCGCAGGCTGAAGACAGCGGGCTTATTTTGCCTCTCGGTAAATGGGTATTAGAGACTGCATGCATGCAGCTGTCGCGCTGGGCATTACGCGAAGAGACCAGCCACCTCAGTATTGCAGTTAATGTCAGCGTGCGACAGTTCCGGCACCCTGAATTCGTCGAACTGCTGATGATGACGATCAAGGAGTCAGGAATCAACGCCGATCGGCTTAGGCTGGAACTGACAGAAAGCCTGCTTGCCACCGGAATGGAGGTGACCATAGCCAAAATGGGGATGTTGAAGGATGCAGGCGTGACGCTGTCGATTGATGACTTTGGCATTGGTTATTCGGCACTGTCCTACTTGAAGCATCTGCCTCTCGACCAACTGAAAATTGATCGTATTTTTGTCAAGGATATTTTGACAGACCCCAACGATGCTGCGATTGCGCGAACCATTATCGGGCTGGCGCAAAGCCTTGGACTCGGTGTGGTGGCCGAAGGCGTTGAGACCGAAGCCCAACGCGAATTGTTAGCCCAGTTCGGTTGCGAGTATTACCAGGGGCACCTGTTTTGCCCTGCTCTGCCCATTGAAGCGCTGGAGGTTTTTATGCAGAAACGTCAGCTGGCGTTGAAGTCTGTGGGGGAGGGGCAAATAGGCCAGCACTTTTACTATTAAATGCATAGCTAACAACGCCGAAAAAATGCTTGGTTAAAGTCGGTTTATGCAGGTTAACGTGACTCTCTTTAAGTTCTCCAGACTCGCTGCCACGGGAAATACATGATTGATAAGTGGTGGGAAGTGGGCCCCCTTGCTTTCACCGACTGCGCATCTTGGCACGCTACACTGAGCGTCTAATTACCCATGTCCGCTAACTAATAAGTAGCAGAGGTGGCAGCAACGGTTACGCAACCCTGAGGAAATCTCGATGAAAACCAAAGTAGCCATCATCTGCGGCGCCCTGCTGTCAGGCATGTGGAGCTTTCCGCTGCGTGCAGCAGAAGTCGGTGTATCTGACGCAGAAATCCGCATCGGCCAGTTTGCGGCCCTGACCGGCCCTGCTGCCGAACTTGGCAAACGTATGCAGCTGGGCATTCTGGCGCACTTTAGGGCTGTCAATGCAGCGGGTGGGATCAATGGCCGCACGCTCAAACTGATATCGCGTGACGATGGTTATGAGCCTGAAAAAGCTGCCGCTGCCGTCAAGGCTCTGATTGACGAGGACAAGGTGTTTGCGCTGATTGGCTCTGTGGGTACGCCCACAACGCTGGCTGCGTTGCCCGCCATCAATGCGGAGGGTATTCCGCTAATTGGCCCATTCACCGGAGCGCAAGCCCTGCGCGAACCTTTCAACCGCAACCTGTTCCATGTGCGTGCCAGCTATTACGACGAAACAGAACGCATCGTCCAGCACCTGAGCACCGTCGGCATCAAAAAAATTGCGGTATTCTACCAAAACGACTCTTACGGCAAGGCCGGCCTTGAAGGCGTGATGCGGGCACTGACCAAGCGCAATCTCAAGCCCTCCGCCACTGTGACGGTGGAGCGCAACAGCGTGGACGTTACCGGGGCGCTGGCAGAAATTCTCAAGGTCTCGCCCGAAGCGGTAATTCAAATCAGCGCCTACAAGTCATGCGCCGCACTCATCAAGCAGGCGAGGGCGAAGTCTTACGGCGGCCAGTTTTTCAATGTGAGCTTTGTCGGATCGAAAGCTTTGGCCGAAGAGCTTGGCAGCGTCAGTGTCGGCGTGGGTATTTCCCAAGTCGTGCCCTTTCCTCATATTCCATCGTCGGTTGTCGTGCGCGAGTACCAGCAGCGCATGACCGAGGCGGGAAACAAGGAGTTTGACTTCTCCAGCATGGAAGGCTTTTTGGCCGCAAAGGTATTTACCGAAGGCTTGAGCCGTGCCGGGAAAAAGAACTTGAGCCGCAACAGCCTGATTACCGCACTGGAGTCACTACGCGACTACAACATGGGTGGGTTCAGCGTGAGCTACAGTGCCAAAAGCCACGAAGGTTCACGCTATACCGACATGACCATCATCGGGCGTGACGGAAAATTCATACGCTGACGAGTTCTTCCTGTGGGGGCGCGAAGTGTGCAAGCTGTTTTTGCATTTCCCAAATCTGTAACTACAGCCGCATCCTTGCCGCGTTTGTCACGCTCGCCAAACAGGGCATGAGAATATCTGGCGCACCGGGGCATACTGGCCAAAATGTGCATAGTCAAAGAATTGGTCGAGCGAAGCCCGGTGCCAGTAAAAACGCAGGGCAATTTCGCCAGCACCACCACCGACAAAAAAGTGCAGGCTTATCTGCCGCCGAAGATGGCCGTACCGACACGTACCATCGTGCTGCCTGAGTGAATCGCGGCTTCCAGGTCAGCCGTCATGCCCATAGACAGTGTGTCCATCGGCTCTGGCAATACCCCAGCCTTGTTTACCTCGTCAAATATGGCTTTAGCGCCCAAATGTAGAGCACAAGAAGCTATAAAATTAATAGCAGGATCGGGTATTGTCATCAGGCCACGTAATTTCAAGTTTGGCAGTTGGATGACCTCTTTGATCAGCGCCATCAGCCCGTCAGGAGCCACCCCCGATTTGTTCACGCCGCCGTCTACATTGACCTGTAGGCAAATTTGAAGCGCTGGCAAGTGTGTGGGGCGCTGCTCACTCAGACGCTGCGCAATCTTCAGGCGATCAACCGATTGCACCCAGTCAAAATGTTCAGCCACCAGGCGGGTTTTGTTGCTTTGTATCGGGCCGATGCAATGCCATTGAAGCCCTGCATGTTCGCGCAGTGCCATGATCTTTTCAACGCCCTCGGTAACGTAGTTTTCACCAAATGCCCTCTGCCCGTCGCTCATGGCGTCAAGTACCGCGTCAGCACCGAAGGTTTTGGAGACGGCTAAAAGGTGCACGCTGTCCGTCCTGCGACCGGCCGCAAAGCAGGCGGTAGTGATGCGATCACGCACGCTCTGAAGATTTCGAACAATCATGGTCATAATCCGGCTGTAAACTGCAAGTTAAACGATTTTGCCCTACACGCTTCAAGGATTTTCGGGATGGATATTACCCAGCTGCTGGCCTTTAGTGTCAAAAACAAGGCGTCTGACTTACATCTTTCAGCCGGCTTGCCACCCATGATACGTGTGCATGGCGATGTAAGGCGCATCAACGTTGATCCGCTTGACCACAAGCAGGTGCATGCGATGGTGTACGACATCATGAACGACTCCCAACGCAAAAACTACGAAGAGTTTTTGGAAGTCGATTTCTCGTTTGAGATTGATGGCCTGGCGCGCTTTCGCGTCAACGCCTTTAACCACAATCGGGGCGCGGGTGCGGTGCTGCGAACCATCCCTTCAAAAATCCTGACGCTTGAGCAGCTCAATGCCCCCAAGATTTTTAGCGACCTGGCGATGAAGCCGCGCGGCATGGTGTTGGTGACCGGGCCAACCGGCTCTGGCAAGTCCACCACACTGGCGGCCATGGTGAACTACCTCAATGAAAACGAGTACGGCCACATCCTGACGGTGGAAGACCCGATTGAGTTTGTGCATGAATCCAAAAAATGCCTGATCAATCAGCGCGAAGTGGGGCCGCACACCCTGAGCTTTAATGCGGCATTGAAGTCTGCATTGCGTGAGGATCCGGATGCCATTTTGGTGGGTGAGATGCGCGACCTGGAAACCATTCGGCTGGCCATGTCTGCGGCTGAAACGGGTCACCTGGTGTTTGGCACACTGCATACGTCGAGTGCCGCCAAAACCATTGACCGCATCATTGACGTGTTTCCAGGAGAAGAAAAAGAGATGATCCGCTCAATGTTGTCCGAGTCATTGCAAGCCGTGATCTCACAAACATTGTGTAAAACCAAAGACGGCCAGGGTCGTGTGGCGGCGCACGAGATCATGCTCGGCACCAGCGCGATTCGCAATTTGATTCGTGAGGCCAAAGTGGCGCAGATGTATTCGTCGATTCAAACCGGCAACAGCGTGGGGATGCAAACGCTGGATCAAAACCTCACAGACCTGGTTAAGCGCAATGTGATTTCTGCTGCTGAGGCACGCGGGAAAGCCAAAATTCCTGAGAACTTCCCAGGCTGAATGTGGCCCCCACGCTTGTCACTTCGTGTACTACTCTGCCCCCCGAGGGGGCTGTCCCGCCTAAGGGCGGCCTGTCGGCGGGATCATGGCCCCCACGTTCGCGCACTTCGTGTCACTCTCTGCCCCCCGAGAGGGCGCTTTTTTCCTAGGGGCTGCCCGTCGGAAAAATAGGGCCTCCCCCTTCATGTTCAGTTTTCTCTAAAGCCATTTTAGGCAGTTCGAAAGGAGTCGCACATGGAACGCGACCAAGCCAGTAAATTTATCAACGACTTGTTAAAGCTCATGGTCAGCCGCAATGGCAGTGACTTGTTCATCACGGGTGACTTTCCGCCCGCAATGAAGGTGGACGGCAAAGTCACCAAGGTCTCGCCACAGCCACTCAATGCGGGTCACACGCTGGCGCTTGCCCGCGCCATCATGAACGACAAGCAGGCTGCGGAGTTCGAGCGCACCAAAGAATGCAACTTCGCCATCAGCCCGCCGGGCGTGGGGCGGTTTCGGGTCAATGCATTTATCCAGCAGGGCAAAGTCGGCATGGTGATGCGGGTCATTCCCCTTACCTTACCGACGATTGACGGTCTGGGCGTGCCGCAGGTGCTGAAGGAAGTGGTGATGGCCAAGCGCGGCCTGACCATTTTGGTCGGTGCAACGGGTTCTGGTAAATCCACCACGCTGGCAGCGATGGTGGACTGGCGCAACGAAGAATCGTTTGGCCACATCATCACGATTGAAGACCCAGTGGAGTTTGTACATCCGCATAAAAACTGCGTCATCACCCAGCGTGAAGTGGGCCTGGACACCGACAGTTGGGAGGCCGCACTTAAAAACACCTTGCGCCAAGCGCCAGATGTGATTTTGATGGGCGAGGTGCGTGACCGTGAAACCATGGAGTACGCCATTGCTTTTGCAGAAACGGGCCACCTCTGCCTGTGTACCCTGCATGCCAACAGCGCCAATCAGGCGCTGGACCGCATGATCAACTTTTTTCCGGAAGAGCGCCGCGCGCAGCTTCTGATGGATTTGTCTCTCAACCTCAAAGCCATGGTGTCGCAGCGCTTGATACCCAAACAAGACAGCAAAGGCCGGGTGGCGGTAGTTGAGGTCATGCTCAACACACCCCTGATTTCCGACCTGATTTTCAAGGGCGACGTCTCCGAGATCAAAGAGATTATGAAAAAGAGCCGTAACTTGGGTATGCAAACTTTTGATCAGGCACTATTTGATGCGTTTGAGGCCAATGCCATCACCTACGAGGACGCATTGCGCAATGCCGATTCCGTCAACGACCTGCGGCTGCAAATCAAGCTCAACTCCCAACGCGCCAAGTCGCTTGATCTGGCGGCAGGTACCGAAGGTTTTGCCATTATTTAACGCCTCTGGCTGCAACTTCAAAGGCGATGACGCGATCATTAACCTGCCTGAAACCAGTCGCGAAAATTGCTCTTTTGGTTTGGGTGTTGCACAATACGCCCTTTGAATTCTGACCAACACAAAGTGATAAACATGCCATCCATCAACGCCCGAGCATACGAAACCGTCGCACCACAAAAAGTAGCCTTTTTAGGCCTCGGCGTCATGGGTTACCCCATGGCGGGTCATTTGGCGGCTGCGGGTCATCTCGTTAGTGTGTACAACCGAACTGCTACAAAATCAATAGCTTTTTGCGCTGAATTCAAAGGCTCTGCACATGGTTTAACACCAAAATCTGCGGTAGCAGGCGCGGATGTCGTGTTCTGCTGCGTCGGTAACGATGACGACTTGCGCAGTGTGGTTTTGGGGGAAGAGGGTGCGCTTGCTGGTATGAAACCCGGTGCCGTGCTGGTGGACCACACCACGGCCTCTGCTGACGTCGCGCGCGAGCTTTATGCCGCTGCCAAAAACCTGGGACTTCATTTTGTGGACGCGCCTGTGTCGGGTGGCCAGGCTGGCGCGCAAAACGGTGCGCTGACGGTGATGTGTGGTGGTGATTCCGCTGCTTTTAGTGCCGCGCAACCCGTTGGCATGGCATTTTCAAAAGCCTTCACCTTGATGGGTATCAGCGGTTCAGGCCAGTTGACCAAAATGGTCAACCAGATTTGTATTGCCGGGCTGGTGCAGGGCCTGAGCGAAGCAGTAGCCTTTGGCCAAAAAGCCGGGCTTGACGTCAACCAGGTGCTTGACGTGATTGGCAAGGGTGCAGCGCAAAGCTGGCAGCTCGACAACCGCGGAAAAACCATGGTCGCCGACAAATTTGATTTTGGCTTTGCAGTGGACTGGATGCGCAAAGACTTGGGACTGGTGCTTGACGAAGCCAAGCGCAACGGTGCTCGCTTGCCTGTTACGGCACTTGTGGACCAGTTTTATGCCGATGTCCAGGCCATGGGTGGCCAGCGCTGGGACACGTCCAGCCTGGTCAAGCGACTGCGGTAAGTCAATCTCACCCTGGACTTGATCTAGGGCCCTGACAATTCAGCCCCCAGCAGGCCTGGCCGCAGCCGGCGGTTTAACTGGCGCCGGCAGTTGTTGCGCCAGTTCTTCTTCACTGATGATTTCAAAAATGCGCACGACTTTTTGTACGCCTGGTGTGCCGCGCGCCACGGCCGTACCGCGGTCTGCCTCGCGCTGGGTCACGCGGCCCATCAGGTAAGTTGTACCGCGTTCCGTCACCACGCGAAAGGAGTTTGCAAAAAGATCTTTTGCATCCACCAGCATGGCCTTGACGCGACCTGTGACCAGCACGTCAGACGAGCGCTGGGTCAGGCTGGAGCTGCTAAGTACAGCCAGCTCATTGGCTACCGAACTGACGTTTTCAACCCGTGAAACGATTTGCTCAACCAGCAGCTTGTCTTGCGCGGTAGGCACTTCGCCTGTCAACAACACCTGGCGGTTATAGCTGCTGACATTGACATGCACGCGATCACCCACGTTGCTGCGGATACGGCTGGTGCTGCGCAGTTCAATGCCTTCGTCTTCAAGTTGCGCGCCTGAAGTGCGCCTGTCGTTAGCAACCAGCGTACCGCCTACAACCGCCCCGCCCACCATCAGCGGAATACAAGCCGCAAGCGAACTTGTTAAAAGGACTGCCGCGACGGTATTCATTGCAAACCGCTGGGTCATGATATTTTTCATACGGGAGACTCCTGATCACCAAGTAACTGGGTATCCACACCGTCGCAAATACAGTGCAGGACTAGTAAATGCACTTCCTGAATGCGTGCCGTCCGCTCATGTGGCACACAAATATGCACATCGGTTTCACGCAGAGCGTGGGTTATTTTTCCGCCGCCCCTGCCTGTTAATGCCACCACGGTCATCTCACGCTCATGCGCCGCTTCAATCGCCGCCAGCACGTTGCCTGAATTGCCACTGGTACTGAGCGCCAGCAACACGTCACCCGCTCCGCCAAAGGCTCGAATCTGTTTTGAAAAAATGACGTTGAAGTCGTAGTCGTTGGCAATCGCCGTCAGAATGGAGCTGTCCGTTGTCAGCGCGATGGCGGCCAGTTCAGGCCGCTCACGCTCATAGCGGCCCACAAACTCTGCGGCAAAGTGCTGCGCATCAGCTGCCGAGCCCCCATTGCCGCAAGCTAGCACCTTACCGCCGCTGGTCACACTGGCCAATATGGCCTGCACGGCCGCAGCAATGGGTTTGGATAAAACCTGGGCCGACTGGTATTTCAGGTCAGCGCTGTCTATGAAGTGCTGTTCAATTCTTTGTTCGAGCATGGGCTAATGATAGCGGGTAAGAATAGCGGGCAAGAACGTAACACTAAGCATCAAATGCACAGCGCAACCACTCAACCGCTGGCGCATCCCCAGCACCCAGCCCGCCGTGGATCAGCACCACATCAAATCGGCATGGTGGTAGGGTTTTGAAGCGCATCAAATACTGCCGTGCCGCAAAGACGATGCGTTTTTGTTTGACGCTGCTGATACTAGCGCCCGCGCCGCCGTGCGATTGGCTGGCGCGCTGGCGCACTTCGATGAACACCAGTGTGCCGTCAGCGTCCTTCATGATGAGGTCGATCTCGCCGCCGCCGCGCCCCGGGGTTCGATAATTGGTTTCCAGTAACTTCAGGCCTGCGGTACGTAAATGAGCGAGCGCTATCGACTCCGCCGCATCACCCACGGCCTTGGTGGTAACCTGACCTTTTGTCGCAATATCGGTCGTTGTAACCGTCTCTTTTTTGGAAAACCACATTGAACGCTTCTTTCGAGATGGCCTTGGGCGCAGCAAAAGCTGCCGCCGGCATGCAGCATTATCCGCAGGGCACACTGTACGTGGTGGCCACGCCGATTGGTAACCTGGCCGACATCAGCTTGCGGGCTCTGCATGTGCTGCAACTGGTCGATTGCATAGCTTGCGAAGACACACGCCACACGCAAGGCCTGCTGCGCCAGTTTGGCATTGATAAGATCCTGCTGGCTGTGCATGAACACAACGAGCAGGAGGCGGCAGTGGGTGTGATTGACCGCCTGCAGCGCGGCGAGCGGGTCGCCTATGTCAGCGATGCTGGCACGCCTGCGGTGAGCGACCCCGGCGCACGGCTGGTGGCTGCCGTGCGCAGTGCTGGGCTGGGCGTGATGCCATTGCCCGGCGCCAGCAGCGTGACCACTGCGTTAAGTGCAGCGGGCATCTCTGGAGATTCAGGCTTTGTGTTCGCGGGTTTTTTGCCCAGCAAGGCAGGGGAGCGTGACAACGCCATCACAACACTTCAATCACAGACCAAAGCGGTTGTCATCATGGAGGCACCACACCGCATTGAGGCTCTGGCGCACGCCATGAACCCGTTGGGTGAAAGACTGGTGACCGTCTGCCGCGAGCTGACCAAGCAGTTTGAAGAAATAGCGACAGTTGCCTCAGGTCAATTTGCAGGTTGGCTGGCCGCAGGCCCGCAGCGCACACGCGGCGAATTTGTACTGGTGCTGCACCCTGCGGCGCAGGCTTTACCCAAAGATGATGGCCAACGTGTGCTGCAGTTGTTGCTGGCTGAACTGCCGCTTAAAACCGCTGTCAAACTGGCCGCTGAAATTACCGGTGCGCCGCGCAATGACTTGTATGACACTGCTTTAAAGTTGAAAAAAAATGAACCCTGACGCAGACAAGTTATGGCCTGGCCCGCGCTGGGCGCTGGCTGTGTTGCTGGCGCTGCTCGGCATGCTGGGGCCGTTTTCGATTGACACCTACCTCCCGGCCTTCACCGGTATCGCCAAATCACTGGGCGCTACACCAGTTGAAATGCAACAAACGCTGTCGGCGTATTTGTTCGGTTTTGCTTTCATGAACCTGTTTCATGGGGCGTTGGCCGACAGCTTTGGCCGCCGCCCTGTGGTGCTGTGGGGCATTGCGATGTTTACCATCGCGTCTGCGGGTTGCGCGTTGTCGCAAAACATTGAACAACTGGTGTTCTTCAGGGCGCTGCAAGGCTTGTCGACCGGGGCGGGCATCGTGGTGTCGCGCGCCGTCATACGCGACATGTTTCCACCCGCCCAAGCCCAGCAGGTCATGAGTCAGGTAACCATTTATTTCGGCGTGGCTCCAGCATTGGCGCCGATTGTCGGCGGCTGGCTGTTTGTGCATCTGGACTGGCACAGTATTTTCTGGTTTTTGACGGCTGTGGGCGGCTTGTTGTGGGCAGCTAATTTCAGGTACTTGCCCGAGACGCTGCACAAAGACCAGCGCCAGAGCTTCAAGTTCAAAAATCTGATGCGGGGCTATTGGCAGCTCGGTTCCAGCCAACGTTTTGTGCTGCTGGCATTTGCCAGCGGTGTGCCGTTTAATGGCATGTTTTTGTACGTGCTGGCTGCGCCCGCTTTTCTGGGCGAGCACCTGCAATTGCAACCGACTGAGTTTTTCTGGTTCTTCATGCTGACTATCTCGGGCATCATGTCGGGTGCGTGGCTCAGTGGGCGGCTGGCGGGCAAGATCGCGCCCAAGGTGCAGATTCGCCACGGCTTTGTCATCATGCTCACCGTGTCCGTCGTCAACCTGGTGGCGAATTACTTTCTCAAAGCACATGTCTCGTGGGCATTGATCCCGATTGCCCTGTTTGCCTTCGGCTGGGCGCTGATGGTGCCGGTGGTCACGCTGCTGGTACTGGACTTATACCCCGAGCGGCGCGGCATGGCCTCATCGCTTCAGGCGGTGATTGGCTCTACAGCCAACGGGCTGGTGGCCGGGCTGTTGACACCGCTGGTCATGCATTCAACCGTCGGTTTGGCTATGGCCTCATTGGGCATGCTGTGCATTGGGCTTGTCGCCTGGCTGTACCTGCACAAACGCTTTCCAGAAATTGGCAGAACCATTCAAAACGATGGTGCCATTGATTTGCCGCGCCCTTGAGCGTGGGCCGTTATTCCATTTCCAGATCATCCGTGCACTTTGTCGGCTTCGCTAGCCGTACGTTTGTACTGTCGTCGCTTCGCCTTCGCGTTCACGAATGATCTGGAA
>JAYVPR010000326.1:0-5107 GCA_043757245.1 Polaromonas sp.
TTCTTGCTCTAGGATTTGAATCAGATTCATGACTATTTTCTCGCTTACTTTTTCGTTCACTTTTCGTTCATTCACGCGCTACGCTAAAGACCGCAAATCCAGATAATGGGTGAACCCGACTATTTAGTTGCGATGGCCGCCAGAGGATCGAAAAGCCTTTGATTATAGCAATTTATGGCTTCTTGCTGAATTTGCGGCTAGCCCTGCCAAAAAAAACTCGTCTTTGGCCGTTAGCAGCCCATCCACGCGCGCTCTTGCAACCAGCTCCGGCCGCTGCTGTTGCGTCAGGCTTAACCGCTGGTCTCGCCGCCACCGCTCGATATTGGCGTGGTTACCTGAGATTAGCTCGGTGGGCACAGTTTGCCCTTGCCAAGCTTCGGGCCGGGTGTAATGCGGGCAGTCCAGCAGACCATCGAGCGCCGGGTTAAAGCTGTCGAGCTGGTGGCTGCCTTCGTCGTTCAACACGCCAGGTTGCAGGCGCGCTACAGCGTCCAGCAAGGCCATGGCCGCCACCTCGCCACCCGACAATACAAAATCGCCCAAGCTTATCTGGTGCGTGACGAAGGTGTCGATAAAGCGTTGGTCTATACCTTCGTAGCGGCCACAAACCAGTACTGCGCCCTGGCTGGCAGACCAGCCTTCGACAGCGGCGTGATTCAAGACTTCACCAATGGGGGAGAACAGCACCACCGGGTCATCAGCGCTTGCCCGTTCTGCACGAACCGCCGCCAGGCACAGCGCCAGCGGCTCGGCCAGCATCACCATGCCCGGTCCGCCGCCAAACGGTCTGTCGTCAACCCGGCGGTAGTTACCATCAGCAAAGTCACGCGGGTTCCAGAGTTTGACCTGGACCAAACCGGACTCGTAGGCGCGCCGGGTCACGCCGCTGGTTAAAAACGGCGCAAACAGCTCGGGGAAAAGAGTAATGACATCAAAACGCATGCTGCATGTCAGTCCAAGCAAATTCAGTAATCGGGTTGCCAGTCAACCGTGATCAATTTGCTGGCTATGTCGACCGAATCAACATAGGCTGACACAAACGGAATCATCCGTTCGTCAGCCTTGCTGCTGCCGTCTTCCTGGGTGGCCTGGTATTCAACGCACAGTACTGAATTTGGCCCGGTAGCCATCAAGTCACGCACGCACCCCATAGAGATACCCTCACGATTGACCACGTTCAGGCCGATCAAATCAACCCAGTAGTACTCGTCTTTAGAGGCTTTAGGAAAGGCGCTACGCGGTAAAAAGATACGGCAACCGCGCAAGCTTTCAGCATCGTTGCGGTCGTCCAGGCCATCGATTTTGGCAACAACTGAATTAGAGTGGGTTTTTGCCTCGTCAACCAATATGGCAACAGTACCCGTGAAAGCATTGAAGCCGGGGCGAAACTTGGCATCAGGCGCCTGTAGAAACCAGGATTTAGCCGAGAACAGAGCCTCAGGCTCGGTGCTGTGGGGGAGAATTTTGAGCCAACCCTTGACCCCCCACGCATCCAGAATGCGCCCAACCTCTACAGAATCATCCGGCAGTGCGGATACTTTAAAGTTGAGCGTCATTGTTAGAAAATCAAGCGGCCTTAGCGGCAGCTGTTGCGCCTTGCTTGATGAGGCGCTCAACAGTCGGGGACGCTTGTGCGCCAACGCCAACCCAGTGGGTCAGGCGGTCTTGCATGATGCGCAAGCCTTCTTCGCCGCCTTTGGCAATCGGGTTGTAAAAACCGATACGCTCAATAAAGCGGCCATCGCGGCGAACGCGCTTGTCAGCTACAACGATGTTAAAAAATGGACGGTGCTTAGAACCGCCGCGTGCAAGCCGGATAACGACCATGATGTATTCCCAAAGGGTGGAGGGTACGAAAACATACCCAAAAAGTTCTTGAAAATTTTTTGCAACAGTTGAGACACTCGACATGACCACCCGGCCAGCGAACTGCTGCAAAGCCTTTGATTATAGCCCGTCAGTGGGTATCATTGATTTTTTAACCGCAGCATCCAACATGACCATCATCCGCCCCAGCCTGGATGCCGATATCCCCGCCATCACGGCCATTTACGCGCACCACGTTTTAAACAGCACCGGCACATTTGAAACCGAAGCCCCCAGTACGCAAGACATGACGCATCGCCGCGCTGACGTGGTCGGCAAAGGCCTGCCATATTTGGTGGCAGTTAGCGACGACAAAGTCATCGGTTTTGCTTACGGCAACTGGTTCAAGCCACGGCCGGCCTACCGCTATTCAGTGGAAGACTCCCTTTACCTGGCACCCGACCAGCACAGCAAAGGTCTGGGTCGCGCCCTGCTGGCAGAGTTGATGGCGCGCTGCGAAGCGGTGGGCATTCGCAAAATGATGGCGATTGTGGGAGATTCGGCCAATGCAGCTTCTGTCGGCGTGCATTTGGCACTCGGCTTTGAGCAGGTCGGCAAGATTGACGCTTGCGGCTGGAAATTTGGTGCCTGGCGCGACATAGTCATCATGCAAAAAACGCTGGGATTAGGCGACACGCAGCCCCCCACCGATATGCCGCGCTGATAATCGCGGCATGTTCACATCTACCAAAAATAAAACACTTGCTACCTGGTTGGCGCTCTTGCTCGGCCAAACGGGTCTTCACCGCATCTATCTTTTTGGTATGAAAGACCTTTGGGCTTGGGCGCACCCACTGGCAGCTGCGATTGGTTGGTACGGCGTGTACCGCGTCCGCAGCTTGGGGCAAGACGACCATCTGGCCTGGCTGCTGGTACCGATGCTGGGCTTTTTGCTGGCCGCCACGGCCATCACCGCGATTTATTACGGCTTGTCGTCACTGGAAAAATGGAACGCTGCGCACAACCCGCAGCAACTTGATGCGCCAGCTGGGCAAACCAATTGGCTGGTGATTGGCGCCGTGGTTTTTTCAGTGCTGATGGGTGCAACGGCATTGATGTCCAGCATTGCCTTCAGCTTTCAACGCTACTTTGAGTACCAGATCGAAGAAGCCCGCAAGATCAGCCAATAGGCTAAAGAGCACATCTAGAAATTCAAATTTTCGGGATGAAGTGCAGGGCACTGGAGCGCAGGACACCGGAATGCACTTGTGTGCATGAGGATTCCGAGCCCCACGCAACGCAGCAATTCGCCCGAAAAATGAATTTATAGAGGCACCCTAGAAAATCTGCCAGCTGATCCAGTAGGCCAAGGCAGCGACAAATGCCGACGCCGGTATCGTAAAAATCCAGGCCCACACGATATTGCCCGCTACACCCCAACGCACGGCTGATGCGCGCTGAGTTGAACCGACACCCACAATCGCGCCGGTGATGGTGTGCGTAGTGGACACGGGAATACCCAAACCAGTGGCTAAAAACAGCGTCAGCGCCCCACCCGTTTCAGCGCAAAAACCACCCACTGGCTTGAGCTTGGTGATTTTTTGGCCCATGGTTTTTACAATCCGCCAGCCGCCAAACATGGTACCCGCTGCAATCGCCACATAGCAGCTAACAATCGTCCATGTAGGCGGTGATTTGTCTGTGCTGGCCATGTAGCCGGTAGCAATCAGCAACATCCAGATAATGCCAATCGTTTTTTGCGCATCGTTGCCGCCGTGGCCCAGGCTGTACGCACCTGCTGACACCAGTTGCAAGCGACGAAACCAACGGTCCACCTTGGATGGTGTTGCGCGTCTGCAGACCCAGGCAACGCCAACCATCATGAGTGAGCCCAACAAAAACCCAAGCAGCGGCGACACAAAAATAAATGCCACGGTGCGGAGCACGCCACTAGAAATCAAAGCTGACGCACCAGCTTTGGCAATCACAGCGCCCACAATGCCTCCAATCAACGCATGCGACGAGCTGCTCGGAATGCCATAGAACCAGGTCAGCAAATTCCATGTAATAGCGCCTACCAATGCGCCGAATACAACGTGCGTGTCCACTATGCCGGGCTGCACAATGCCCTTGCCAACCGTTGCTGCGACGCTGAGATGGAAAATAAAAATAGCAACGAAATTAAAAAAAGCAGCAAACAGAACGGCTTGGCCTGGCTTGAGAACACCGGTTGAAACAACAGTGGCAATCGAGTTAGCCGCGTCATGAAAGCCATTCATAAAGTCAAAAGCCAGTGCCAGCATTACCAGCATCACGACCACCCACAACGCAGTTTGTGCAGTTTCCATGTCTGTCAGCCTGGTGCTTAAGAGTTTTCGAGGACGACGCCCTCAATCAGATTGGCCACGTCCTCACACTTATCGGTAATCGTCTCCAGCAGC
Organism: Polaromonas sp.; assembly: GCA_043757245.1. GTDB lineage: Bacteria > Pseudomonadota > Gammaproteobacteria > Burkholderiales > Burkholderiaceae_C > Polaromonas. The sequence goes on from JAYVPR010000326.1 coordinate 4,248, forward strand.
TCGTACACCGCTTTGAGCTTGATGACTTCGCGCACATCCGGCTCCTCCCGGAACAAACGGCTCATGGCAGAGCGCATGACGTGGTCCGCGTCTGATTCGAGTTTGTCAATTTCTTCGCAGGTTTTCAGTGCCGCCTCGGCGGTGTCGGCTTGACTGACATTACCGAGCAATGACACCGCATGCCTGAGCCGCAAGCAGCATTTCACACTGAGTTCTGTGAGGCGAACGATGTCGTCGTTTACCCGCCGCACGTCGTACAGTGCCATGGTTTCAGCCGAGTCCTGAATCAAGTCGGCCACGTCATCCATGGTATTGATCAATTTGTGAATTTGCTCACGGTCAATCGGCGTGATGAAAGTCTTGTGCAGCGTCCGGTTGACTTCATGGGTGATGCGGTCCGCCGAGCGCTCGGCGTTGTCTACCTCGCGGTTGAAGGCCTCACGCTTTTCTACATCACTGTAGTTGGCCACCATGTTTGAAAAAGCCTGCGCCGCCTCGACAATGTAGGTTGCATGCTGGTTAAACATCTCAAAAAAATTGCCTTCGCGCGGTAGCAACTTGCCAAACAACATACGGTCTCCTCGTTGGAATATGTCAAAAATATGACAAATTTATGACTGCGCGAAGTTTAACCGGGAAGATTGCCCCCTCGGTCGCTCACTGCGTGTAGTTTCCTGCCCCTCCGAGGGGGCCGCTGCGCCTGCGGCCCGTGGAGCCGGTTCCGCCTGCTGCAACTTGCATGACCCATCCGCGATGGCTCTCATTCCGTTTCCAGATCGATACGACATTAGGCGCGAAGCCGCAGACAGTGCTACAACGGCCAAGGCGAAGCAACAACATGTCGGATTGATATGGAAATG
>JAYVPR010000327.1:0-5087 GCA_043757245.1 Polaromonas sp.
GATCGAAACCATGACACCAACTCTGCTGCTGCGTTCTTGGCCGCTTCTCTTGGAATCAAGTCGCTTCAACAGTTAACGAGGACATAGCCTAAATTAATAGCAACTGACCTGCGTGACCCACCTGCTTGCAATCGACTGGGGCACCTCATCTGCGCCGGGCTGTTAAGACGGACTTGGCTTTGAGCCGTAAAACAGACAACGAGCAAATTGAACTGCTGATGCAAGACAAGGACGTGCAGGCCTGGGAGTATGCGGTGCTGGTGACCAGCAGTGCTTACGCGCTGGAGGTGTTTGGCCAGCTCTACCGAGACCGGGCAGATTGTGAGAACGGCTTTGATGAGCTGAAAAACCAGTGGGGCTGGGGCTGCTTCACGACCCAGGACATTGAGCGCTGCCAGAGCAGTGCGCGTGCCGTAGCGCTGGTGTACAACTGGTGGAGCTGGTACTGTCGGGCGGCTCAGCCTGGCGCGCGAATGGAGGCCATCACCAGTCGTGCGCTGTTGCTCGGCTGGTGTGGGCAGGGCCGTCAAACACGCCGGGCGGACGACGCTGTACCTAACCCCTATGCACGCAGCTACACAAAAGCTGATGGCGCTGCTTGCCAATGTGCGCGCGGCCTTGAGCCATGTCAGGGCAGTTGCGGAGCAGTTACCAAAGACTAACCGCTGGCAGACATTTCTAAACTACGTGGTAGCCAAAATCACCCGTCCTTTGCCGCCCTGGATACCGCCTGATCGGCTAACGGCGTAGGTTTGAACTGCTTTTTTTAGGGTTATTCCAAACGTCGCACTTTTTCAGGGCATTGACAGGCTTCTTTTAAAGCGACCCGAACTTCCTGTTGAGGCGAGCAACACCGTAAGTGCGTTAAAACGCAAGCTCATGGCAGTTGCAAACGACGGCGAAACCCGCGAATATGCCATGTCGCATTATTTGTTTGCCAACTCTCCTCTTCAACTAGGCTCCATCGGCAGGTATCGTTCGATTTTCAGTTGCATTGGCTCTGACTAAACCCAAGTAAAGTGCGTAGACGATATTTCCAATACGCCCAACAACCTCAAACCTCCTCATGCGCAAACACCTGTCAGAAACCACCGGCTCGCAGCGGCTGCTGTACGGCTTGGCCTCTGGCCTTGCCACTGCTGCGGTGCCGATTTCAATGGGCTGGCAGTTTCGCGGCTTGCTGGGGTGGTGCTTGGGGATTGTGGTTTACCTGTTGTTGGCATGGTGGCTGTGTGTGGGTTTTGACGCCGTAAGGACACGCGCACGCGCCCAGGCGCAGGATGAGCCTGGCAAGGTACTTTTGCTAGTGCTGCTACTGGCCACGTCGGTTTGCGTAGCCGCCATTACCGTGTTGATGCAGCAAAGCCGCGACCTTTCAGGCTTGGACGCGCTGATTCATATAAGCTTGTCTGTGGTTGCGCTGGCGCTGTCGTGGTTGTTCATACAAACCATTTTTACGTTTCACTATGCCCATCTTTACTACCAGGAGGAAAAACGTCGTGAGCCAGATGGTCCAGGGCTTGAGTTTCCGGGCGGTCAAGACCCGGATTATTTTGATTTTTTGTACTACGCCTTCGTGGTTGGCATGACCTCGCAGGTGTCAGATGTACGGGTCACGTCACGCGAAATGCGCCGACTGACCTTGCTGCACGGCGTGCTGTCGTTTGGCTTCAATATGTTGATACTGGCACTCAGTATCAACGTCGTAGCGAGCTTGCTTTGAACGACACCAAGCCTGTCGCCAGTGCCGTGCCGCACACAATCACCATAGCGCACAGCAGCATCCAGGGCGTGATGATTTCACGCAAAAAAACGGCGCCATAAAACACCGCAAATACCGGGATTAAAAACGTGACCGTCAGCGTGCGTTGGGGGCCGGCTTTTTCAATCAACCTGAAGTACAGGATGTACGCGATGCCCGTGCAAGCCACACCCAGCACCAGCAGTGCCAGCCAAGCCGTTGTGCTGGGTGTTGTTGTTGGCCACAGCCAGATGGCGGGTACCAGCAGACCCAGCGTTGCGCCGATTTGGCTGCCTGCTGCTGTCACCATGGGGTGAATGCCGCCCATGTATTTCTTGGCATAGCTGGCGGCTATGCCGTAGCACAGGCAGGCCAGCAAGCAAGCCAGCACGGCCCAGCCGGGTGATGCGCCTGATGCGTCAGGTTTGAAGGTGGCTTTATCCCAGGCCAGCAGGGCAATGCCGGTAAAACCGATCACGATGCCTGTCATGCGCGACAGGGCAGGTTTGTCTTTGAGCCATACCCACGCCACCAATGCGCCAAACATAGGCACTGTGGCGTTCAAAATCGCGGATAGGCCGGTGGTGATGGACAGCAAGGCAAACGCATAGCACGCAAACGGAATGGCGGAGTTAAAAATACCCATGAAGAAAATTTTCTTCCAGTGTTTTTTCAGCTCTGGCAGCAAGCCTTTGATGACCACAATCGGCAGCAAAAAAGCCGCTGCAATCCCCACGCGGCCGGCGGCTGTGGCCATAGCGCCAAACTCAGCAGCGCTGAAACGCATGAATAAAAAAGATGAACCCCATAGCGCACCCAGCGCCATATAGTCAGCCATCCAGGGCTTTTTAGCAGTCGTCAAAGCAGATTCTCGGCAAGTGCGCCCTCAAGCCTGAGCAGCGCGGTTTTACGGTCAAGCCCTCCAGCATAGCCGGTCAATGAGCCGTCAGCACCCACCACCCGGTGGCAGGGAACAATGATGCTGATGGGGTTGCGCCCCACGGCTGCGCCTACTGCCCTGACAGCGGCTGGGTTTGAGATGTTTTCACTGATGCTGCCGTAGCTGGTGGTGCGGCCGGGGGGAATAGCCAGCAGCGCTTGCCACACCGCCTGCTGAAATTCAGTGCCGCCCGTCAAATCTAGAGGCACATCAAAATCGTGCCGCTGACCTGCAAAATACTGGACCAGTTGCAACGCAGTTCTCTTCAGGACCGGATGATTGGCGTCTGTCGGCCAGATTGAAGCCGTTGCAAGTTCAGGGGGCAAGTGCCGTTGCCCGTCAAACCACACCCCAGCCAACCCTGCATGTGTCGCGGCCAGCGTCATGGAGCCAAGTGGACTTTGAAAGGGGATTTGAACGATGGATGGGTCAAATTTCATGATTTTTTCCTTCTTCGGTGCTTTTAAGGTCATATTCAGGCGCAAGCAGCTCCTGAAATAGTAGCATTCATGTTGCCGCTCCGCGCCACGCACCTGACCAGGTGCGGATGACCGCATAGCTGCGCCAGGGCTTCCAGGCCAGGGATGCGGCTTCAGCCAGTCGCGCCGGGTTTTTTAGCCCCTGCACGCCAAGCGCCTTGTGCAATGCCACATCACCTGCTGGAAAGGCATCCGGCCAACGCAGCGCGCGCATGGCGATGTACTGCGCTGTCCAGTCGCCGATGCCGGGCAACGCTTTGAGAGCTTCTAGCGTCGCCTGCACATCTGCACCGCCGTTCAACTGCAAGCCACCTTCGACAGCTTTGGCCAAGCCAACGATGGCCGCTTGCCGCTGTTTGACGATACCAAGTTGCCCCAGCGCTTCACCGCTGGTGGCGGCTAAAACGTCAGGTGATGGAAAGAGCCGCGTCAGCTCCGGCCATGGTGTGGCAATCGGTTTGCCATAGTGATTGACCAGGCGCTGCGCCAGCGTGCGCGCCGCTGCCACTGTGATCTGCTGGCCCAGTACCGCGCGTACCGCCAGCTCAAAGCCATCAAGTGCGCCGGGCACGCGCAGGCCATCACCTGTTTGAAAGTCATCATGCAGCACAGCGTTGATGGCTAATGGGTCGGCATCCAGGTCAAACGCGGCACGTACCCGGCGTATCACCAGGGGCAGCACACCGCGCAGTGAGTCGCTGACGGTCAGCACCAGTTGCGAGCGCGCTTCGTCAAAACTCATTTGTAGCCAGCCGGCATGTTTTTTGCCTGTCAATTCAATGCCAAATGTGCGTCTGACCCAGTATTCATGGGCGTAATCAGCTACTGATTCGATAGTATTGATACGTCGCTTGTCCATAAAACCCAGCATCGCTTGTACGTTATAGGGCGGTCTGTAGCCCAACCGGATCGTGCTGCCTTGGTCGCTGCCAGTGGTTTGCGGGGCAGTACGCCGGAGCTGCGTCGGGTTCAATTTGTAATGCGCTACAAACGCAGCGTTAAAGCGCCGTACGCTGGCAAAGCCGCTCATCAATGCGATGTGTGTGATCGGCAGTAGCGTGTCCGCCAGCAGTTGCTTGGCCGTCAGCAGCCTGCGCGTTTGCAGATACTGGATGGGAGACACGCCAAACTGCGCTTCAAAAATACGCCGCAGGTGTCTGTCACTGATGCCCAGTTTTAACGCCAGCTTTTCTACAGCGGGCGTGCGCAGCGAAGGGCCGCCCCTGGCAAGCACAGTCCCTTCGGGGAGCTGCGCATGACGCGAAGCGTCATGCGTGGGGGCAGGATCGTCTAACCAGCTTTCGGGCTCGTCTAAAAGCCTGGCAGCCTGATGCGCCAGGATATAGGACGAATTTTGAATAGACCACACCACCGAATGTGGCGCCAGCTCGGGCCGGCAGCGCAGGCAGGGCCGAAAGCCTGCACTTTCAGCCTGAGCCGCATGGCCAAAAAAGCGGCAGTTCTCCCGCTTGGGCGCTTTGACGCTGCACACCGGGCGGCAGTAAATGCCCGTCGATGTCACCCCGGTGAAAAAACAGCCATCAAACCGTGCATCGCGCGCCTTCAAGGCGGCGTAACAGTTGTCATCGGTGAGCATGGACTCGCGTGGCATGGCGCGAATGATACGCCGGGTACCGCTCTTGACTGGCTGTTTTCGGACATGTCACTTGGTTGACCTGTAACGAAAAAATCCTATCGGTTTTACGCGAAGGGATTTTGCGGCTGAGCAGCTAACGTCCCCGCTTCATTTGTCTGCTGTCGTGCCGACAAATACCTTTACTTGGCAGGTTTTGACAATTCCAGGGTGACTTCAGCTGGCTTGTCAACGCCCCCAGCAAGCAACGCGCGGCGGCCTTCGACCGATTGCAGCATGAGCCTGTCGTCTATAAAGGCCCCCACGCGCACGGGCTTGGCCGGCTTACCATCG
>JAYVPR010000328.1:0-5043 GCA_043757245.1 Polaromonas sp.
CCTTTGGCTGCCAGCCCCCGGGCTGTGCAGGCTGCGCAACTGACCGGCGAACAGTGTGAGGTGGAAGTCGTGCTCGATGGCCGCCGCCAACGCTTTTCAATGCCTAAAAACGGCATCAACCTGATTGATGCGGGTTTAAAAGCGGGTATCGACATGCCCTACGCCTGCAAGGGCGGCGTATGCTCCAGCTGTCGCGCGCAAGTGTTGAGCGGCGAGGTAGACATGGACAACAATTTTGCACTTGAAGACTACGAAGTCGCGCGCGGCTTTGTGCTGTGTTGTCAGAGCTTTCCCATCTCGGATAAGCTTGTCATTGATTTTGACCAGGAACATAACCAGGCTTGATCGACATAAGTTGTAAGTTGAACCAGGTTAAAAAAATTATGCACGACTTTAAATTCATCACCTACAGCCTTCAAGATGGCGTCGCAACGCTGACGCTTAACCGACCCGACAAGCTCAACAGCTTGATGGGTGCCATGATGCTGGAGATATTCAGTGCGCTTGGCATGGCAGCGCAAGACAAAGCTGTGCGCGCTGTGGTGCTGACGGGCGCAGGCCGCGCATTTTGCGCCGGTCAAGACCTGAGCGATGCGAGCATGTCGTCTAAACCAGGGTCTGACGCACCGGCCGATATTGGTGCGGTGGTCGAAACGTTTTATAACCCACTGGTGCGCCGCTTGCGCGCCATGCCCAAGCCGGTAGTTTGTGCTGTGAATGGCGTAGCCGCAGGCGCAGGCGCAAATATTGCGCTGGCTTGTGACATCGTCATTGCCGTGCAAACTGCCAGTTTTATCCAACCTTTTTGCAAGCTCGGTTTGGTGCCCGATGCAGGGGGCACCTGGCTGCTGCCGCAACTGGTGGGTCGGGCACGCGCCGTTGGTTTGGCCATGTTGGGCGACAAGCTCAGTGCAGAGCAGGCACAGGCATGGGGCTTGATCTGGAAGTGCGTGGCGGCCGCTGATTTTGCAGCTGAAGTCAGCAGCATTGCATGCACGCTGGCCGCTGGGCCAACGCTGAGTTATGTGCGTACCCGCGAAGCGATTGACGCGGCGGCCACCAGCACACTGGATTCGCAACTAGATTTGGAGCGCGATATGCAGCGCGAGCTGGGCGGTAGCTGCGACTATGCTGAAGGTGTGCAGGCCTTCATTGGCAAACGCCCACCTGTCTTTGTAGGTAGTTAGCTTTGTTCGTGGCCTATGTCAATGCACACCACGCCCACCGATCTGCTGGACCGGATTGAAAAAGCCAGTCGGGACGAAATCACTGGCCTGCAAATCAAGCGACTCAAAGCTACGTTAGACAACGTTTATAAAAACGTGCCGCACTACCGTCAGGCGTTTGATGCGCACGGGGTTCACCCGAGCGACTTCAAGGTGCTGGCTGACCTGGCCAGGTTCCCGTTCACCACCAAAAAAGACTTGCGCGCCAATTACCCGTTTGGCATGTTTGCCGTGCCGCAATCGCAAGTCATGCGGATTCATGCATCGTCCGGCACCACCGGTAAACCGACGGTGGTGGGCTACACCGCCAATGACATCAGCAACTGGGCTGACCTGGTGGCCCGGTCGATTCGCGCTGCGGGTGGGCGCGCTGGTGACATGGTGCACATTTCCTACGGCTACGGGCTGTTCACCGGCGGCCTGGGTGCGCACTACGGCGCGGAGCGCTTGGGCTGCACGGTTATCCCGATGTCGGGCGGGCAAACTGAAAAGCAGGTGCAACTGATTGAAGACTTCAAACCGCGCATCATCATGGTCACGCCGTCGTACATGCAAGTCATCATTGAAGAATATGCACGCTTGGGGCTGGATGTTAAAAAATCCTCGGTTGAAATCGGCATCTTCGGCGCTGAGCCGTGGACCAATGCCATGCGCCGCGACATTGAAGCCGCTACCGATATGGATGCCGTGGATATTTATGGTTTGTCTGAAGTGATGGGCCCTGGCGTGGCGAGTGAATGTGTGGAGTCCAAGGACGGCCCGGTGATTTGGGAGGACCACTTCTACCCGGAAATCATCAACCCTGATACCGGCGCGCTGGTCGCTGATGGCGAAGAAGGTGAGCTGGTATTCACGTCGCTGGCCAAAGAGGCTTTTCCCATCATTCGCTACCGCACGCGGGACTTGACGCGGCTATTGCCCCCCACGTCGCGGGCATTTCGGCGGATGGACAAAATCGTTGGCCGCTCGGACGACATGCTGATCATTCGCGGCGTGAACGTGTTTCCCACACAAATTGAAGAACTGGTCCTGGCGCATCCTGAACTGACCGCGCTGTACCAGCTGGTCATCACGCGTGATGCCTTGCTGGACGAAGTGGAGGTGCTGACTGAACTGCAAAATGCCGCTGCGATCCTTACAGTAACAAGTGTGGCTGCTATCAAAACAGCGCTTGAAACGCGCATTAAAAATCTGGTGGGTATCAGTGCCAAAGTCAGTGTGCTGCCGCTAGGCGCGATTGAACGTACCCAAACCGGCAAGTCACGCCGCGTGATTGATAAAAGAGCCAAGACATGACACCTCAAGAAACAGCCAACCATGTTGGCACTGGCATGATGGCCAAAGACTTTGCCTCTATAGCGCTGGGCATCAGCCTGACCCATATCAGCCCAGGCGCAGCGCACATGCAGATGTCAGTGCGCCCTGACATGATCAATGGCTTTGGCACTTGCCACGGCGGCATGATCACCGCATTGGCTGATTCAGCCTTTGCGTTTGCCTGCAACTCCTGCAACGAGCTGACCGTTGCATCTGGCTTGTCTGTGGACTTTGTCGCGCCTGCTTTTGAGGGTGATGTGCTGACAGCCCGCGCCATTGAAATCTCTTTAAGCGGCCGCACCGGCGTGTATGACGTGATGGTGTTCAACCAGAACGCCGATTGCATTGCCGTGTTTCGCGGGCGCTCGCACCGCATCAAGGGCAAGCAAACAGTGGCGTTGGGGGACAATCAGGCGCATGTCTAAATCCATTCCCATTGAATTGAACGCCGATATTGACGGCAAGCTTAAACACCTGTTTGAAGAGCAAATCGCCTTCAATAAACTGCTGGGCTTAAAGCTGAATGTGGTGACTGCTACGCATGTATCAGCCAGTCTGACCATGCGGCCAGACCTGATAGGCAACTTCAGAGAAGGGCGTCTGCACGGTGGCGTGATCAGCGCTGCGCTGGACACGACGGGCGGTATAGCGGTAACCGCCGCACTCTGCGCTCGCTACCCGGACGACAATTTTGAGCAGCACGCCGCACGCTTTGGCAAGCTAGGCACGATTGATTTGCGGATTGATTACCTGCGCCCCGGCATCAGCACACAATTTGAAATGCGTGCACAGGTTATACGCTTGGGCTCACGCATTGCCAATACGCGCATGGAGTTTTTGAGCAGTGATGGCAAGCTGTTCGCCACAGGCAACGGGGTTTATATCGTGTCTTGAGTTTTAGCGATCACTCGCGGCCTGCCTGCATCATCAATGGCCACATAGGTCAGACTGGCCTCAGTTACCTTCACGTAGTTTTTCTGGTTGTGATAGCGCTCGGCATACACCTCGACCTGCACCGTCACAGACGTGTTGCCAATGCGCGTGACCTCGGCAAAAAAGCTCAAAATATCGCCTACCCGCACAGGCTGCTTGAAAATAAACTGGTTCACTGCCACCGTCGCCATCCGGCCATTGACGTAGCGTGCAGGCACCACAGAGCCGGCCAAGTCAACCTGGGCCATGACCCAGCCACCGAAAATATCACCATTGGCGTTGCAGTCGGCTGGCATAGGAATGACTTTGAGCACCAGTTCTTTGTCTGTTGGCAGCGCTACTGTTTGCGCTGTCAGCGGTGTTGTGGCGTGATTACTTGAGTGGTGGCTTGATACGGTGGGCATAGGCACAATCTGGGGTGAAATTAATTACTATCGCGATTGTGACTTATGCGTTCTATGTCTCCCGGCGCTGATTCAGCGCCCCAGGTTGCAACTGCAACCACACCCGGTGTACCCGCACCCGCCCGCTCCGACTGGGACACATTAAAGAGGCTATTTCCTTACCTGTGGGACTACAAGTGGCGCGTGCTGGCCGCCTTGACTTTCATGGTCGGTGCCAAGCTGGGGAACGTAGGCGTGCCGCTGCTGCTTAAAAACCTGGTTGACACCATGAATATCAAGCCAGGTGACACGCAGGCACTGCTGGTTGTGCCTGCGGCTTTGTTGCTGGGCTATGGCCTGCTGCGCTTGTCAACATCGCTGTTTACTGAACTGCGCGAGCTGGTGTTCGCAAAAGCTACCGAGGGCGCATCGCGCAAAATATCTTTAGAAGTTTTCAGGCACCTTCACGCCCTGAGTTTGCGCTTTCACCTGGAGCGCCAAACTGGCGGCATGACACGCGACATTGAGCGCGGGACGCGCGGCGTGCATTCGCTTATTTCGTATTCGCTCTACAGCATCATCCCCACATTGATTGAAGTCACGCTGGTGCTAAGTATTCTGGCCGTCAAGTTTGACATGTGGTTTGCCTGGATCACGCTGGCCGCGCTCGCGAGTTACATCACTTTCACTGTCACCGTGACCGAATGGCGCACCCGGTTCAGAAAAGAAATGAACGAGCTCGACTCGTCTGCCCACAGCAGGGCAATTGACTCACTTTTAAACTACGAGACGGTTAAATACTTCAACAATGAAAATTTTGAGGCCAAGCGTTACGACGAAAACCTGGAGCGCTACCGCAAGGCTGCCATCAAAAGCCAGCGCACGCTGAGCCTGCTTAACACCGGCCAGCAGCTCATCATCGCCATCGGCTTGGTGGCGATGCTGTGGCGCGCCACGCAGGGAGTCGTTGATGGCCGTATGACGCTGGGCGATTTGGTCATGGTCAATGCCTTCATGATTCAGCTGTACAGTCCGCTGGGATTTTTGGGCGTGATTTACCGCGAAATCAAGCAAAGCCTGACTGACCTGGACAAGATGTTCACGCTGATGGAAAAAGAGCGTGAAATTGCCGACGAGCCCGGTGCCTTGCCGCTGGCCTTCTCTTCACTCCCTCTCCCCCTGGG
>JAYVPR010000329.1:0-5039 GCA_043757245.1 Polaromonas sp.
CGCATCCCAATATCTGGATATTGGGTAAGAAAACGGCGAAAAATAGACCGCTGCGGTCGATTTGCAGCCGACGATTCTTAAGTCCGACAGGCTGCTAGCACAGGGAAACCCAACGACCAAGCTCAGGGCGAACGGGTAAAGGAATTCAGACTTCACAAGGCCGGATCAATAGTTATAAAATAGATACGTTTTCATATATACAAACATCAGCAACAAGGAGCCCGCCATGCTTGCTACCGCCAAAGTTTTTCCTACAGGTAATAGCCAGGCTGTGCGCCTTCCCAAAGCTTTTAGAGTCAATGTGGCTGAGATGTGGATCACCAAAAATGATGTGACGGGTGAGATCACTCTCAAACCCAAAGACGATGATCAACGCCAACGCAATTTGGCAGAGTTACTCAGAATGATTCGCGAAGAGCCCTTTACAGAAGACTTTATTCCGCCGCGTAGTGACGAAGTGCGGCCTAACCCGTTTGAGGAATGGGCAGAACCCTTAAAACCGGTGCAAGCCGCCAAGCCAGTCCGCGCCAATCGTGCAGCTCCTGCGAAGCCAGGCAAGCGGGCAACACCGGCTTCAAAATGATCCGTTATTTGCTCGACACCAATATCGTCAGTTATTTTGTCAAAGGCATCAGCGAAAGCCTGGTGACGCGAATGGAGCGCGGGTTCAAGGCGCAAAACATAGCTATTTCAACTGTCACGCGCGCCGAATTGCGCTTTGGTGTCGAAATGATGGACGCAAAAGACAAACGCCGCGCCCGCATAACACTGCTGCTAAGTAACTTGCCCGCGCTGCCATGGAATAGCGACGCGGCTGATCTTTTTGGCGAGATCAAGGCGCGGCTCCAGCGACAAGGCAAGCCCATAGGCGAGCTTGACACCCAAATAGCCGCCCACGCTTTATCTGAAGGTTTGACTTTGGTCACCCACAACACCCGTCACTTTGACCGGATTGCCGGCTTGAAGCTTGAAGACTGGATGGTTTAAAAATGACAGAACCTTCAACTACGCGGCGCAGCGAGGTAGAGCAGGCTCTAAAAGCCGCCGACTACAGCTTGAAGCGTTGGACTGCACTGACCCGGTTTCTGGGCGATGGGCAATTGCCTATCGACCACAACTGGATTGAGAACCAGATTCGCCCGATTGCTACCTTTGCCGGCGCCAAAATTGTTGGGGCGTTAAAACTTTTGCGGCCGCATCACCTCAATGTCAGAGAAAAACAGGCTCACGCCGTAGTTGCTGCCGTATTGGCTGATGACGTGGCTGGCCAGGGCATCCGCCACCGACTCGTCGCAAATAATCTTCATCTCGATCATTTTGTCGGCATCCCAATTGCCTTCATGCGTGGCGTATTGAGAGCCACCGCGTACGTCGTACACGGTGTAGCCCTGCGCGCCCAGCCGCTTGGCGTCGTTGATCAGTGACTTTTCAAGTACGGCCTCGGCGATGATGACCAGCAATTTTTTTTGATGTTTGAGCATAGTTTGCGACTCTATTGAGCAAGAGGTTTTAGCCGAGGTACTGCGCCAGCTTCAAATACAGCGGTATTCCGAGCAGCACATTAAAGGGAAAAGTAACGCCCAAAGCCGCAGTGATAGAAAGTGCGGCATTGGCCTGCGGTACGGCAATACGCATGGCCGTTGGCGCGGCAATGTAGCTGGCACTGGCCGCCAGCGCCGCCATGATGGCAATGCCGCCAGTGCTCAAGCCCAAGGCCTTGCCACCCAGCGCGCCCAACACCGCGAGACCCATGGGCGCCAGCAAGGCGAACGCTATCAATTTAATACCATAGCGTTTCAGCTCTCCGAGCCTGCCGCCCGCCACCAGCCCGAGTTCGAGCAAAAACAGCGCCAGCACGCCTTTGAACAAGACAGTAAAGAGCGGTGCAATGGGCGCAGTACCGGCCTCGCCCATGAATGTGCCAATCGCTAGCCCACCGACCAGCAGAAAAACAGATTTGCCCAGGAAAACGTCATGTACCAAAGCGCGCCAGGCAAACCCGGTTTGAGTGCCAGCCAAGCCGGCTTGTTTCTTTTCATACCAGCGTGCCAAGGCGATGCCCATCACGATTCCTGGTGCTTCGAGCAAGGCCACCCACAAAGCGGCATGCGCTTCAAAGGCGATATTTCGATGCGTCAGGTAAGCACTGGCTACCGCAAACGTCACCACACTCACCGAGCCGTAATGCGCCGCAACCGAAGCCGCATCAAACCCATTGAGCCCGACCAAACGCCTGAGTACGGGGTAGAGCAGCAGTGGAATCAACAAGCCCAAAGCCAAGCAAAACAATATTTGTGGAATAACAGCATCCAGGCTTTGTTTTGACAACTCAACCCCGCCCTTCAAACCAATGGCAAGCAACAGGTAAATTGAAAGGGTTTCGTACAGAACGCCCGGCAGAGCCAAATCACTTTTTACCAGCCGCGCTAGCAAGCCAAGTAAGAAAAACAGGACAACAACATCAATCATTAAAAATCTTTACGTTAACTTCGGTTGTTCGACTATTCCGTTCGGGTTGAGCTTGTCGAAACCCTTCCTTCGACAAGCTCAGGATGATCGGAGCAGCGGGCTCAGGGCGAACGGTTCGGAGTTCAGCATGATTACCCATTAGAAGACATCGCTTGCGCTGTAATCGCCGACAAGGTCGTTCGTGTGGTGATGACTTCAGCATCCAGCATGACTTCTATCAGCGTGCCCTCAGCGCAGCCCAACGCGGCCAGCAGCTCGCCCTCAAACTGTGCCGTGTGGGTGATGCGCACCCCCCTGTAGCCATAGGCGCGCGCCAGCGCAGCAAAGTCAGGATTTTGCAAATGTGAGCCGCTTGAGTGATTTGGGTACTCGCGCTCCTGGTGCATGCGTATCGTGCCGTACATGCCGTTGTTGAGCAACACGATGATGGTTTTTGCGCCGTGTTGAACGGCTGTGGCCAGCTCTTGGCCGTTCATTAAAAAATCACCATCGCCGGCCATGGTGAGCACCACACGCCCGGTGGTAATCGCTGCGGCAATGCCTGCTGGCACGCCGTAGCCCATCGCACCAACCGTGGGGGCCAGCTGCGTTTTGTAGCCTTTGACCAGACCGTGGTGTTTGTAAAAGCGGTGTACCCAGCTGGCAAAGTTGCCTGCGCCGTTGGTCAATACCGCGTCAATTGGCAAATGTTTTTGCAGTAGGCCAACAATGGCGGGCATGTCGATGTCGCCGGGCAGCTTATTGGGCTGCAGGTTGGCCAGGTAGTCGGCGTTCGCGTCTTGCGTCCAGGCCTCCCACGGTACATTGACGGGCGCTGTTAGTACCTCCAGCGATCTGGCAGCGGCATTCATGGTGGCGTTGATCGCCAGGTCGGCCTGGTAGACGCGGTTGAGTTCCTCTGCACTGCTATGGATGTGTACCAGCTTTTGTTTAGGCACGGGCGCTTCAAGCAGCGTGTAATTGTTGGTCGTCATCTCGCCCAGTCGCGGGCCGATGGCGATGATCAAGTCAGCCGCCTTGACGCGCGCGGCCAGTTTGGGGTTCAGGCCAATGCCGACATCGCCTGCGTACAGCGGGTGGTGGTTGTCAAAAGTGTCTTGAAACCTGAAAGCATTGCCCACCGGCAAACGCCAGTTTTCAGCAAAGCGCTGCAACGCCTGCGCGGCCTGTGGGGTCCAGCCGCCACCGCCTGCAATGATGAAGGGACGCTCAGATTTCAATAGCATCTCGCGCAATGTGCGCAGCGCGCCGGGGTCGCTCCAGGCTTGCACCGCCTCGACTCTGGCCAGCGGCTGAGCGGCGGTCATGCGTGTCAGCATGTCCTCGGGCAGTACCAGCACCACCGGGCCAGGCCTGCCGTTCATGGCTGTGGCAAAGGCTCGTGCCACATACTCCGGGATGCGGTCAGCATCATCAATGCGTTCTACCCGCTTGGCAAAGCCTTTGGTGCTAGGACCAAAAAAGGCTTGGTAATCAACCTCCTGAAACGCTTCGCGATCTCTGGAGTCGCTAGCCACATCGCCAACCAGCAGCACCATCGGTGTGGAGTCCTGAAAGGCTGTGTGTACGCCGATGGAGGCGTTGGTGGCGCCCGGCCCGCGGGTGACCATGCAAACGCCCGGGCGATTGGTAAGCTTGCCATGCGCCTCGGCCATGTAGGCCGCGCCGCCTTCTTGCCTGCAGGTAATGAATTGAATCGAATCGCGCCTGGCGTGCAAGCCATCCAGCACCGCCAGGTAACTTTCACCCGGCACGCCAAACGCATGGGTAACGCCTTGGGCAATGAGGCAGTCGACGAGAAGGTGGCCGGCAAG
The DNA here is from genome assembly GCA_043757245.1 of Polaromonas sp. Lineage (GTDB taxonomy): Bacteria > Pseudomonadota > Gammaproteobacteria > Burkholderiales > Burkholderiaceae_C > Polaromonas. Next base: position 4,284 of record JAYVPR010000329.1, read on the forward strand.
TTGTGGTGTCATGCCTCGATTATGAAGCCCCATGCGCGCACTTAGCCACCGGTCGTCCAGCGCCTATCGATAGAAGGCTTTCGTTAACTATTCTGGCGTGTTGCTGTCGCCGTCCGCACCGCCCGCTTCAAGCGCCTGCCGCGTCAGCTCTTCTTCGCTTAACTGGGGCGCTTCTTTCAGGGCGTGTAGTTCTTCAAGAAACGCTTCTGTAGGCGCTTCATGCTCGAGCAGTACTTCTTCAAGCTTTTGCTGCGTCGTTTCGACATGAACCGACGGTGAGTGCAGTTCGGTTGGCGGTACGGGAAATTTCTCGCCCAGCTCAAATCTCAGTGCCTCGGTCTTTCCGTCAACCCAGGCTGCAAAATCACCTTCTTTGGGATTCTCAGAATTATTGGAATTACTCATGTCATCTCCTTTTTTGTTTCATACGAGTCAATAACCATTAGACTGATTTGCGAACACACATAGCGTAAGGCAATGGCTTAAATAATTCCACTTAAAACACTGCGAAGCCAGCGTTTAAGCTGCTAGCAGCGGCACCCGCCGCCCATGCCGCACATTAAAGGCGCTGGCCACCAACACCGCTTGCAGCAACACCAACCCAAGTAATACGCTGCGGTATTGGCCCTTGTCCATCAGCAATCCAAAAAGGAGCGGTGCAAGCGCCTGGCCGATGTCCAGCCCGGCATAGACCACGCCATACACGCGGCCTGATGCGTTCTCAGGTGTAGAGCGCTTGACGAGCAGATCGCGCGA
>JAYVPR010000330.1:0-5024 GCA_043757245.1 Polaromonas sp.
TTCGCACAGCGCCATGATGGAGCCGACTGGGCGGGGTGATGAGCCCCAGGTACGCACCACTGTAGCCAGCAGGGCGCGCTTGCCAGTCGCACGCCAATCGCGCAGGACCCGCAGCACCATGACATCTAGGTTTTCCATAGAAATGACGTGTGGGTTATTTTAAATACAGCCAAAGCGCAAAAGCAAAGCCAAAGGCCAGCGCTGCACCGATGACCCACTTTCCGTTTGAGGCATCTGATGCATCACCCATCGCGCCCGGCTGCGTAGTGACCTCACCCATCACCATTTTCGCTGCATAGGCGTCGGGGTATTGGCGCTGCATCTCAAAGTCAAAGCGTTTGAAAAAATCCTCCGCCATCGACTTGGCCGCACCATCAATCAGCCGTTGGCCAAGCTGCGCAATTTTGCCGCCGACGGATGCATGAACGGTGTAGGCCAGCTCGCAGCCATCAGCATTGGGCGTTAGCGTGACAGCCGAATCGCCCTTGCCAAAACCGGCCGGGCCGCCCTGCCCTTCAAAGTTGATTTTGTAGCTGGCGGGCGGGTTGATGTCGCTCAGCGTGATCTTGCCGCTGAACTTGGCTGATACGGGCCCGATTTTGAGCGCCATACCAATAGCGTATTGGTTGTCGCCCGAAGGCTCAACCTTATCGCAGCCGGGGATGCAGGCTTTGAGGACTGCTGGGTCGTTCAATGCGTCCCAAGCTTGTTGCTGGGTGATGGCCAATTGGCGTGCGCCTTGCATGTCCATATTTTTTCCTTTATTCATTTTTCAAACAACGCTGTCATTGCGGGCTTGACCCGCAATCCATGAACCCGCCTTATGTCAAGGCCTGCAAAAGTCATGGATCCCGGGTCGAGCCCGGGATGACAAGGTACGAATAGTCATCACGCTACTTCTTCATTAAAGCGGCCAGGCTGGCGGCCAGCTCTTCCAGTTTACTCAGGTTATGCACGGCCAACATGCCGTGTGCATATTGATGCAACACCGCCGCACCCAATGCCAGCGGCGCGTAGCCATCAAACCGCAGCAGCGGATTGAGCCACAGCAGTCGGCGGCTACTGCGGCGCAGCCAGGCCAGTTCGGTGGCCAACTCAGTAGGCTCGCCGGTATCCAGCCCATCGGTGATCATCAGCACGATGGTACGCCTGCCGACCAATCGCCGTGCGTGTTGCGTGCGCAGGCTGGCCAGCGACGCACCCAACTGCGTGCCACCTGCAAAATCTTCAATCGCCAAGCTGGCGTGAGCCAGCATGTCATCTGTATCAGCCTGTTTGAAGGCTTGCGTCAAATCCGTCAAGCCCATACCAAAAGCAAACACGTCACGCTGCGTGTGGCGACGCGTGGCGGCATGTAAAAACGCCAATAGCAATCTGGCGTAACGCTCCATGGAGCCAGACACATCGATCAGCACCAGCAGTGGCAAGTGTTTTTTCTGGCGTTCAAGCCGGGGCAGATGCAGTAACTCCCCACCCGTGCGCGCAGCATGCCCCATCACGCCGGGCCAGTGCATGCGTGCGCCTGCCGCACTGGGCCGGGTACGACGTGATGCAAATTGCGGCAGCGGCAGCTTGATGTCGCGCGCCAACCGCTCCACCAAGCGGTATTCAGTCGCAGAAAGTGCATTGAAGTCGGCATGCTGCAAACGCTGAATGTCGCTGGCCGTCATGGCGGCGTCGAAGTCGACTTTTTGATCTTCTTGGGTGGGCTTGGCTTGCTGGCCAAACTTTTTTTGCGGTGTGAGTGCCTCGCGCACACGCGGGCGACGTTTACTGGGCTCGGCCTTGCCTTCAGCGCTGGGCAACAACTGAGCCAGCAGCTTGTTGGCGACTTTTGGGTCTTGAAAATACACGTCAAACAACTCGCGGAAAACCATCCGGTCTTGCTCGCGGCTGATCATGACGGCTTCAAACGCAGCACTTAAATCTTCTTTTTCTGCAATGCCGACATGGCCTGCTGCATCGTGCGCCAGGGCAATGCGCTGACTGTCAATTTTGACGCCCGCGCGACGCAAGGCACGGCCAAAACCGGTGATGTTGTCGGCCAGTTTGCCTTGCCGCGCATCACCTAGCAGCATGGAGAAGCCCCCATCCCTGCCTTCCCCCGGGAGGGGAAGGAGTCAATCGGGGAGGGTCTGGTTTTAGCTCCTTCCCCTTTTGGGGCTGCGGCCTGCGGCTCTGAGTCCGCAAGTGCGGACTCGGACAGGCCAAAGAGCTGTCGCCTCTGGCGACTGCAGGTGGGCTGGGATGGGGGCGCGCGGTCAATCCGCCTCCTCAGGCGCCAGCAAAAGCTGGGCCATCTCATGCGTCATGGCGGTCACGTCTTCACGTTGCTTGAACAAAATACCGGCCGTGTCCATCACCACCTCCGGGTCAACCGTCAGCGTGTTCAGTGCAATCAAGGCTTTGGCCCACTCCACGCTTTCAGCAATACCGGGCGCGCGCTGAAAAGCATTGGCGAACGGGGCGCGGCGCAGCTTATCGACAAATGCGGCAACTTGCGCCGACAGTGCCTCGCTGGCTTCGGGCACGCGCGCCCGCACAATCGCCAGCTCACGCTCACGCTCAGGGTAGTCCAGCCAGTGGTACAGGCAGCGGCGCTTGACAGCGTCGTTCAGCTCACGGGTACGGTTGCTGGTCAAAATCGTCACGGGTGGGCTGACCGCTTTGACGGTGCCAATCTCAGGAATGCTGACCTGGTATTCACCGAGGTATTCGAGCAAGAACGCTTCAAACGGTTCGTCAGCCCGGTCAACCTCGTCAATCAACAGCACCGCACCGGGTGCAGGCGCTTGCAGGGCTTGCAACAGCGGGCGACGAATCAGGTAGCGGTCTTGGTAGACCTCTCGCTCGACGTCCGCCGTATCGCCTTTGCCCTCAGCGGCTCTCATGTGCAGCAACTGAGCGGCGTAGTTCCATTCGTAAAGCGCTTCGCGTTGCTCAAGGCCGTCATAGCATTGCAAGCGAATCAGCTCGCGCTGCAGCGCGATGCCAAGCGCTTTGGCCAGCTCGGTTTTACCCACGCCGGGTTCGCCTTCAAGCAACAAAGGGCGTTGCAGCTTGAGGGCAAGAAAAACGGCAGTAGCCAAACGCCTGTCTGCAAAATAGCCTGCGCTTTGCAGTGCCGCAGTCAGTGTGTCAATCGTTGAAAAATAAATCATTTGCTATTTATTTAGTAGCTGCTTACACCCGTATTTATTTGGATGTAGCACTAAAATACACCTAAAAAGCTACTGTTTAGCACTGTCTTACCCCCTCCCCCGCTGGGGGAGGGCTGGGATGGGGGCACGCACGATATCAACATCGTTCACGAGCTTGCCCCCACCCTAACCCCCAGTGTGGGAGAGAACAAGCCAAGTTCAGCGCAGCTCAACCCAGCGCCATTGCCACACCACGCTGCGTTTGCACGCTGATGATGTTGGCGCGGTAGGCGGCTGTGGCATGAATGTCGTGGTTCAAATCGGTTGCGTCAATCTTCACCGCTGCCGCCGCTTCGGGTGTGAAGCTTTTGTTCAGCGCCGCTTCCAGCCCGGCATGGCGAAACACACCGCCGCTCGATGCACCCGTCACCGCGACCCGCACATCACCGTCAAACTGGGCAATGAAAACGCCGACCATCGCAAAACGCGACGCTTGCTGCTTGAACTTCATGTACGCAGCGCGCTTCGGAATGGGAAAGCTGATCGCAGTGATCAACTCGCCATCGTTGAGCGCTGTGGTGAACATGCCTTGAAAATAATCCTTCGCTTCAATTTTGCGAGCGGTGGTGTGAATGGTGGCACCGAGTGCCAGCACGGCGCTGGGGTAGCAGGCCGATGGGTCGTTGTTGGCAACTGAGCCACCCATGGTGCCCATGGCGCGTACTTGGCGGTCGCCAATGTTTCCCGCAAGGTGCGCAAGCGCCGGGATGGCAGCCATCACATCGGCGTTGATGGCTACATCGGCGTGGCGCGCCATCGCGCCAATCACGATGCTGTTGCCGTCACGCTTGATGGCGGCCATGTCCTTGATGCCGCTCAGGTCAGCCAGTTTGTCTGGACTGGACAAGCGCAGCTTCATCGACGCCAGCAGGGTTTGGCCACCTGCCAGCGGCTTGGAGCCGTTTGCTGCCAGCTTGGCGGCGTCTTGCACAGTCGCGGGGCGCTCTAGAGTAAATGCGTACATGATTTGTGTCCTTGTGCGGTTTAGTGTTTTGCAGACTGAATGGCTTCCCACACGCGGCCCGGCGTTGCGGGCATATCGAAGTCCACCACGCCCAGCGGTTTTAGCGCATCCAGCACCGCGTTGATCACCGCTGGCGGTGAGCCAATCGCGCCTGCCTCGCCGCAACCTTTGGCACCCAACGGGTTGTGGCTGCACGGCGTGCAGAGCGTGTCGAGTGTGAAGTTGGGCATGTCGTCAGCGCGCGGCATGGTGTAGTCCATCATGGAGCCGGTCAATAGCTGCCCGGTTTCTTCGTCGTACACGCAGTTCTCCAGCAATGCCTGGCCAATGCCCTGCACCAGACCACCATGCACCTGGCCTTCCACAATCATCGGGTTGATGATGTTGCCAAAGTCATCTACTGCCGTGAATCGCTCGACCTTGACCGTGCCTGTGGCTGGGTCAACTTCGACCTCGCAAATATAAGTGCCTGATGGGAAGGTGAAGTTGGTCGGGTCGTAAAACGCGGTTTCATTCAGGCCGGGCTCCAGCTTGTCGAGCGGGTAGTTGTGCGGCACATAAGCGGTCAAAGCCACCTGGCCAAAAGTTACTTTTTTGTCTGTGCCTTTGATGGTGAATTCACCATTGGCAAACTCCACATCGGCGTCGCTGGCCTCCATCAAATGTGCAGCAATCTTTTTGGCCTTGGTCTCGATTTTGTCAAGTGCCTTCATGATGGCCGTGCCGCCGACTGACATGGAGCGTGAGCCATAAGTGCCCATGCCAAACGGCACGCGGCCCGTGTCGCCGTGAACAATGTCTACCGCATCCACCGATATACCCAAACGCGCCGCCACGACTTGTGCAAACGTCGTTTCGTG
>JAYVPR010000331.1:0-5015 GCA_043757245.1 Polaromonas sp.
GAGACTTTTCAAGCTCGCGCACCTGGGTGCTGATGGTTTGCACCGCCATGTCCAGGCGGTCAGCGGCGCGAGCCATGCCACCTTCTTTGGCCACGACCCAAAAGTAATACAGATGCCGATAGCTGAAAGCTGGAAAATGTGTTCATTGTCAGTTTTTTTAGAAATATTGTTTCTTTATTGTCTGCTTTTTAAGAATTGATATTGGACCTATTCTTCTCTTTCTCTTTCTCTTTCTCTTTCTCTTTCCATCAACCAACGCGAAAGGTAAGTCATGCAAGTTATTTTCGAGTCACCCGATCCCGAGGCCGCCGAATTACGCACCCTGACCGAGCGCCGTGTGCGTCAGGCTCTGAAGCGTTTTGCTTGGCTTACCCCTCGCGTGCGGGTGCATTTGTCGGACATCAATGGCTCGCGTGGTGGCATTGACAAGTGTTGCCAGATCGAGCTGATGACCGATGGCGGTAACCCGGTTGTTGTGACATCATTGGCTAGGGACTGGTTTTCAGCACTGCAAAGCGCCTTGACCCGTGCCACCCGGTCGCTTCTTCACAACTGGCAGCGCAGCCGCAAACCGCGCGCTTCAAGCTTGCGCCTGGCTGCAAGAAGCTAATTATTTTTACAACCTTAGGACTTCAACATGAAATGCCCCACCTGCCCTGATTCAGTTCTGGTCATGAGCGACCGTCAGAGCGTCGAAATTGATTACTGCCCACAGTGCCGGGGTGTCTGGCTTGACAGGGGCGAGCTGAACAAACTGATGGCACTCGGTGCCAGCCAGCCACCAGTGCAGCGTCCGGCAATGGCAAAGCAGCCTGATTTTGTTGATTCAGACCACCATAAATCGTATGGGTCGCAGGGCTACCAGTCACGGCGCAAAAAATCATGGTTGAATGACATTTTTGATTGAGTATTGGCGTTCGATTTTCGTTTTTACTTTTCAACAGCCTCTCATTGAGAGGTGTTTTTTCGTGGATACCTTGCTTCAGTTTTTGTACTCAGACTTTATGGGGAAAGCGGTCTGGATATGGCTGCTTTTTATCGGCATCGTCGTCGCATTACTGGCGTTTGACTTGGGCGTTCTCCACAAAAAAGATCATGAAATTGAAGTCAGGGAAAGCCTGTTTTTATCAGCCGGGTACATCAGTGTGGCGTTGCTGTTTGGCACCTGGGTCTGGTGGTATCTGGGCGCGATTAGCGGCATGGAATACTTCACCGGTTTCCTGATTGAAAAATCACTGTCGATGGACAACGTGTTTGTCATCGTCAAGATATTTTTGGTAGGTTTTATAGGCAAGATGCCGCCGATGTTTTCTCTCAGCGTGATTTTCTGTTTGATTGCGGGTGGTGTGCTGGTGTCATTGTGGAAGACCCGTGGGCGGCCTGAACCGACGGCGATTGAGTTGAAATAAAAATTTTGATAAAAAAAAGGGCTGCGCAATGAGCAGCCCTTTTTGACGATTTGTAGCGATTTAGTTTTTGGCTGGAGCTTTGCGTTCACCCTTATGCTCACCCTTATGCTCACCTTTGTGCGCCTGGCGATAAGTCTTCAGTTCATCGCGTGACAACTGGCCGTCTTTGTTGGTGTCAATCGCGTCAAAGTTTTTGGCCAGACGTGGTTTGTTTTTTGCTTCATCGCGCGAAATCATGCTGTCGTTGTTGGTGTCCAGCGCCTTCATGCCCTGACCGTGTGGCCGTGCGCCCGATGCTGGTGTAGCAGGCGCGCCAGGTGCTTGAGCCAACGCACTGAAGGCGGTGGCGCTGGCCAGCACCAGTACCGTGCTGGAGATAAGGGTTTTAAATGATGCGGTCATGCAGTGCTCCTGATCGTTGTCTGAAGGTTGTGGCAAACAAAAATTTGCTGCCTGTACTCACAACGCGCGCGTGCATTTTTGGTTGAACGCTTTACGGGTACTTTACTTTTTTCAGCTTCTGCGTATCAGGCTCTCAAGCCGTGTGTCCCACTTGCTGCCCGGCAATACACTGGCTATTGCAGAATCAGGCATGGCAAACGTTGTGCGTAGTACTTGAGCCAGTACGGCGCGGTAGTCGTGGTGGGCAGGCAAGTCGCGAGCTTCATTCAGGTTGCGACTTGCCAGGCCTGTCCACTGGCCGTGCCATTTGCCGCCATTGATGCGGTTGCCCACCAGCCACATGGCATTCCCAAATCCATGGTCCGTGCCGCGTGTACCATTTTCTACAGCCGTGCGGCCAAACTCGCTCATCACCACCACCACATCGCCAGGCTCAGAGAAGTCTTGCCGCAATTGCGCAATGGCGCGGCCCAGGTTGCCCAGGTTGTTGGCGAGTTGGCCGGTGGCGTTGCCCTGGTTGGCATGGGTGTCCCAACCGCCGGCGGACAAAAAGCCGAGTCGCAAATGGCGGTCGTTGCGCATCAAGGTGCCCAAGTGCTGCGCGTCCAGCTGCAAACCGATCGGGTCAGACGCGCCGTTGCTGGCGGCCAGCATTTGCGCGTTTTGCGCTTGGGTCGTTGGCGGTGTGCCGTCTTTGTCCAGGCTCCTGTCCATCGCTGGGTCCATTCGCTTGCCGTCCATTTCCGATTTTTCAGTGCTCAGTTCTAGCGCACTTTGCATGCGGCTACCAGCGCCTTGCCTGAAGGCTTCACTGAGCTTGTCATTGCCTGCATACAGGTCCATCAGGGCTTGACGAGTTTTGTCATTGGCCAGCACCCCGGTGCGCTGGGCGGCCTGGCCGCGCGGGATCAGTTTGACCTGCGCCTCACCCGCCAAAATGGCTGGGTTTGCCTCACCAACGCCGATGGCGGTGGTGGTTTTTTGATCGACACCGATGGCTGAGGTGATGCTTTTATTGTTACCGGCAACCTTGTTCAGCCAGCCCGGTGCTGCGCCGGTCTTACCGCTTTGGCCAATCTCCATTTCATACTGCGCTGCAAAATGGGAGCGATTCGGCGCAGGCAAACCGGCGCTGGGGATGAAGCTGAGGACGCCCTGCTGCCACAGCGGCAGCACGGGTGCAAGGGCGGGGTGCAGCGCGAAGGTACTGTCCAGCTTGAGCGCAGTCTTGTTGGTGCCGTCTGGTGCGGCGATGGCGATGTTCGGGCGGCTGGCGTAGTAGTCTGTATCGGCATAGGGCACAAAGGCTGATAAACCGTCATATGCGCCGCGCAGCATCACTACCACCAGTCGGCCAGTGCCTTTGCTGTTCTGCGGTGCGGCTTGCGCCCAAACGCGTGACGTGCTGCCAGCCAGTGCCAAGCCTGATGCCAGCAGCAACTGGCGGCGTGAAAGTGGTGATGTTTCCATAGTCAATACCTCGGGTTATTTGCTCATGAAGTCCGGGCTGGCCAATGTCAAGCCCGTGCGCGTGGCGGGCTGTTCACGCGCGATCCGCTCAAGGCTGGCAGCGCTTAAAAACGGTTGTAAATACGTTGGTTCGTTGATGCGGTTGCCAACGGCCATGGCGTAGTCGGCGCGACGCGTCAGTGCTTCGGGGGCCAGCCAGGTAGCAGCATCGGTTTTGTAGCCGTCAGGCGTTTGCCAGCCGTGTAAGGGCTGACCAGCCTGGGCTAAAAAACCGAGCGTCAACTGAATCTCGCGCCGCTCTTTGGCACCGCCACCTGCCGTCAATGCCGAGCAGGCAAAGTCAAGCGGTGTTTTGAACAGCGTGTTGTCTGCCCGCCAAAACTCGGGGGATTCGACCAGCACGCGCATCACCGAGCGAATGTCGCCCTGCGTGCGGGTGAAAGTGGCAGCGAGTTGGTCAACCAGTACTTGTGGCGGCTTGTCAGACACAAAGGTAGTGGCTAGCCGCTTGGCGATGCGTTTGGCGGTGGCTGGTTGGCGTGCCAGCATGCGAATCGCGTCTTCACCTTCTTGAATACCGTTGCTGGTAAAGCGTCGGCCCAGCAGGGTCTTGTCGCCGCTGTCATGCAGCCGTTCGGCAAATCTAAAGCCTTCACCTTGGCTCAAGCCAACGGTCCAGCCAGTCAAAATACGGGCCAGTTCACGCACGTCATTTTGGGTATAGCCAGCATCAACGCCCAGGGTGTGCAACTCCATCAGTTCACGGGCATAGTTTTCATTCAAGCCGCGCACGTTGCTTTGTGCCTGGTCGAGATAAAAAAGCATCGCCGGATGGCGCGCGCTCGCTAGCAGCAAATCTTCAAACTTGCCGAATGCGTTGGCACGAATCACGTTCACGACGTAATGACCCACAAATGGACGTACGGGCCCTTTGCCAACAAAAACATTCAGGTGGTTGAACCAAAACTCGGTCATGCGGGCGAGCAGTGGGTTTTCAAACGCCGGGTCACTGCACGACATCAGGCGCCAAGCGTTTGCGGTTTGCGTCATCTCGCGGCTAAAACCTTCGGCCTCCCCCTCTTTGGCCATGGTCAAAGCGCCTGGTGTCGGCAATTTGGCATTTTTGCGCGCTTCGCGCTCTGCACGAAAGTCTTTGGCGGTCGTGTTCAGGGGCTGGTTAAAGCGTGCAATGTCAGCAGGTATGCTGGGTGTCTGCTGGCTGGCGGCGTAGGCAGCATCAATTTGACCCATTGCCCAAGTCTTTGGGTTTTGCCGCGCAGCTTGTGCCGTTGCTTCGGTCGGGGCGTAACCCAGGCGGGACGTGGCGCGCCAGGCGGCGGCCGTGTTGGCATCGGTTTGCGCTGTGGCAAAGGGGCAAGCCAGCAAGCCAGCGACTGTCAGCGCTGACGATAGTTTGCGTATGTGGGACTGATGGATAGGCATAGCTAATTCCAATTCACATTAAAAATGATAACTGCGTTGCTTCGCCTTGCTGTGCTACAGCACTGTCTGCGCCTTCGTGCCCTGTTCTCCTTTCCAATGTAAATTGGAAGAACTCTTGGGGCCACCAGATTCTGCCCCTGTCCAACGCGTCTGTGCTGCTTGTGGTTGTCAGCTTTACAGAGCTTTACGGCTTATTCCATTTCCATATCAATCCGACATGTTGTTGCTTCGCCTTGCCGTGCAATAGCACTGTCTGCGGCTTCGCGCCTAATGTCGTATCGATCTGGAAAC
>JAYVPR010000332.1:0-4990 GCA_043757245.1 Polaromonas sp.
CTTTGAAATCGCCCAAGGCCGCCTTGGCCCTGGGCGCATTCACCACTGCATGCGTACCATTGGCTGCGCCGAGCGCGCGCTAGAGCTGATGTGCAAACGCTTGAACTCTAGAGTCGCATTTGGTAAACCCATCTCGCGCCAGTCCGTCTGGCAAGAGCGTATTGCCGAATCTCGCTGCATGATCGAACAAGCGCGCTTGCTAACCCTCAAAGCCGCTTACATGATGGACACGGTAGGCAACAAAGTCGCCAAAGCCGAAATCGCCATGATCAAGGTTGTGGCTCCCAACATGGCCTGCCAAATCATCGACTGGGCCATCCAGGCCCACGGCGGCGGCGGTGTGTCAGACGACTTCCCACTTGCCTACGCCTACGCCCACCAGCGCACCCTGCGCCTGGCCGACGGCCCGGATGAAGTGCATCGTGCATCGATTTCCAAACTGGAACTGGCGAGGCACTTGCTGCTGCCGGGTGAGGTGGAAATGCCTGTAACGCGGGGTGGTTGATTTTGCTATTAAATAAATAGCATTTAGCCCATGTATTTATTGGCTTAAATCCACTTTAATAGCTTGGATTCAAGTAGATTAAATGGCTGTCAATTTATTCCCTGATAACTCCGTTTCCAGATCGATACGACCTTAGGCGCGAAGCCGCAGACAGTGCTATAACGGCCAAGGCGAAGCAACAACATGTCGGATTGATATGGAAATGGAAAAACTCCTAGCTGGCCGATAGCCAACCAGACTATTGATTCGACCTTGTGAAGTCTGAATTCCTTTATTCGTTCGCCCTGAGCTTGGTCGTTGGGTTTCCCTTTGCTAGCCAGGCTTCGACAGGCTCAGCCCGAACGGAAACTCAATACGTCATCGGGTCAAAGAGCAGTTGTACGCCGGCAAGGCGAAAGAAACAGCTGGCCCATGCCCACTGTTTGCTGGCAAGCAAGTCGCAGCTAATGGCTGGTGCAGCGCCTGGGTCAAGAAAGCGGCTTGAATTAACCCGGTTAATTAATTTGCGCCTTCGATTCAACGCGGGGTGGCAAGACCGGCTTGATTTGCTATGAAAATGGGAGCCAAATGGGAGCCAAATGGGAGCCAAATGGGAGCTATTTGCTCCTATTTTTATTGGGCTACAGACTTATACGGCACGGGTACAAACAGTTATTTAATTTGCAACACAAAAATCTCCAAAGGACTACCCCGTGAACATCGACCCGCTTGAAACCGTTAAATCAACACAGCCAGAAGATAACGGGGAGGCGTCGTTTGCCCAGTACCGCAAGCTCAACAGCTTTGTCGCCATAACCATAGCGCTGCTGGCCACCTTCATGGGTATCTGCAAGGTCAAAGACGACAACATCGTGCAAGCCATGCAGCAAGCCCAGGCCAACAAAATAGACTACTGGAATTTTTACCAAGCCCGCAACATCCGTGAAGAAATAGCCAAGGGCATGCTGCTGCAACTCAAGCTTGCCGCACCGTCCCAACCCGCGTCTGAGCAAGCCAACTACCAAAAGGCTATCGCGCAATACGAGCTGCTGGCGGCTGACCAAAACCAAAAGAAAATCGAGGTCAAAGCCCAAGCCGAACAAGCCCAGCGCGACTACGACGCTGCCAACTTCAGAGACGACCAGTTTGACCTGGCCGATGCGTTGCTGGCGATAGCCATTTCATTACTCGCCGTCACAGCTCTGACGCATTTGTGGTGGCTGTACTTTGCTGCCCTGGTGCCTACAGGGTTTGGCGTGCTGATGGGTTTGGCCGGGCTGCTGGGCTGGGGCATTCATCCGTCTGCGCTGATTCAATTGTTGTCTTGAGGCAACTCGCAGAGTCCCGTCATTGGTCAAGCCGCACTGCGCTCAAGGTTCAGCGCCAGCAGACGCTTGAGGATTTCTTCATCTTGCATCTCCGCTGTGTAGTCGGCCCAGCCGTAGGCTGCTGCTGCGGCTGAGTCTAGCCGTTTGTGAGCTGCGTCCAGCCAGGTGGGGCGCTGGTTATAGAGCTTGGTCAGGGTGCGCTCGGCCAGGTCTTTTTCATAGCCGGGTTTGGCGATGATTCTTTCTGGGTAGGGGCTGGTGGCCATGCCCAGCGGCGTGACCTCTGGGATGCGCTCGGTCCACTCGGGTGGGTTGAGCCAGTTTCCCCTCAAGTCGTTGAGGTGTTTGGCGGCTTGGGCTATGGCTGCTTCGACGGCCTTTTGCACGCTGGGCCGGACGGCTGAATAGTCAGGGAGCGGGAAGGTCTCAAAACAGGATTTAGCGTTGTAGGTGGGGTCGTTGCCTACACCGTGCATGGAGGCGTTGGCCAGTGACCAGGCTTCGTGCATGCGGCTGGACAGGATGCCGAAGGTGAGGTCGTCGGATTTGGTGATGACATTGAGCCGCGTGTCTGGTAACACGCTCGCGTCTAAAAATACGAAAAAGCGATGCTTGGCAACGCGGGGGGTTGCGATGAAGCGGGGTAACCCTTTTAGTGCGTCTCGTAATGCGCCACGCGCCCTTTCATGTAACCACCAAAGCCGTTTCGCTGGTTCATTGCGAATCTTTGCTCGTTCGGCTTTGACAATACGCGAGATATGCGCGAAAGGCTGTTCATAAAGCGCGGCATCCGCTTCAGACATATCAACACCATAGTCCACGATCCACGTATCGCTTGCGCGCCCAGTCAGGTCTTGCCCATTGCGCCATGGCTTGACAACGTCAGAATTTGGCTTGCCATGCGGGTTGGGCTGGCGCAACCAAGTACGAGCCAATTCACCTGTCACATCAAAATCACCGTACTTTTTCGTACCCTCAAAACTAATTCCTGTGTTCGCTGCCAAAGGCTTGGCCAGCGACATATCGCTGGCAATCGAGCTACCCAGTTCCGCTGTGATTTGCTCAACCCGTACACCATTCAGATAGCAGCATTCACCCCAACCAAAACTGACCAGCGACACGCGAACTGCCGCGCCGTCATTGACCCAGGCCTCGTCAGACCAGGCATCAAAAATACGGGTGTTGTTGCGAATGGCATCAAGTACCGCGCGGTTGCTGCCGCTGCGAATGCTCTGGGTTGCTACCAAACCCGCAGCACCTAAGCCTTTGGTTTCAATGGCTACGCGTGCTTTGTCAAACCAATAGCAGACCAAATCAGCACCACCAGGCACACGCCCGGAAAATACAGCGTCAAGCGCTTCAAAGTAAGCGTCACCCAACTCGCGGCGTTTTTTGCTACCGCCCAAGAACGGCGGGTTGCCAATCACGATGCTGGCTTTAGGCCAAGTAGCTTCGACGGCCTTGGTTAACGAAAGCCGAAATTTGGGGTCTGAGCCTGCGCTCTTCGAGCTTGGATCCGACCCCAAATTGCTAGCACCGTTAACATCGGGAACAAACGTCAAAAGCGCATCCCGACACTCAATGTTGTCCAGCGGCTCCAGCACGGGGTTGGTTTTAAATTCATAGCCGTGCGTTAGCCGCCATTGCAGCTCGCCAATCCATACCGTCACCCGCGCCAGCTCAGCGGCATATTCATTCAACTCAATGCCCAGCATGTTGTGCGGGCCGGTCACCAAGTCTGCCTGCCTGTCCAGCCCCATGGCGGCTGCATCAAGGTGGCTTTTGTGTTCAATGTCTTTGAGCGTTTTGAGACCGAGGAATAAAAAGTTGCCGCTGCCGCAAGCAGGGTCCAGCACACGGTAGCTTCTCAATTGCTCCAGCCAATCACTGAATTTAGCCAGTGCCAGCTTGTAATTTTTGTCGTTTTTAACCTTGCTTTTGGCCATTAGCCCAATCAATTCGTGCGCAAGCAGCTCCCATATTTGTAGCAATGGGCGCTGCAATACGGGCTCGATGATCCTTTGAATAGTGGCTGGGTCGGTGTAGTGGGCGCCCAGCTGGCTGCGTTTGGCCGGGTCCAGCCCACGCTCAAACAACGTGCCAAAAATAGATACGTCAATGGCTGACCAGTTCAGGGCAGCGGCGTTGCGCAGCTCGGTGACGTCGAGCACATTCAGCAAAGGTACTTTGACTTTTTTAAACAATCCGCCGTTAAACCACGGTATGTCGTCATTGCCGTACATCCCGCCTTCTCGCATGACATTGAACAGGTTGCTCATGCCGCTGGTCAGTCTGTCGCTGGTGAGTTTGCGGTTGTTCACGAGGCCGTCAAACATGCGGTCAGGCAGCAGGCCCACGTCTTCAGAAAAAAAGCAAAACAGGCATTGCGTCAAAAAATGCGCTACCTCATCTGCATTGGCTTGAAAGCCTGCCGGGTCTTGCGCCTGCTGGGGGCCGCGCTTGCGCAAGCTGTCTGCCAGCGTGGCAAAGCTTTTGGCAGCAGCCTCGGTGATGTCCCGACTGGTTTTTTTCGGGCGAAAGCTTTCCGGGTCAAGCCAAATGCGGCGCAGCAGGGCAAGGCTCTCAGGCTTGTCAAAGTCCGCCAGCTCTACCGTATGCACTTCAGTCGGATGGCCCGTAAACTGGGTATGAATGCGCAGGGTGAGCCTGTCGCACACCACCAGCAGCGGCGGGTTGCTGAGAGCCAGGCTGTAGGTGAGGAGTTGCTTTAGCGCGGTGTCCAAGTTTCTGCCAGGGGCTTTGTTCTCCCAAGCAAACACGCCACGCTTAAAAACATCGGCATAGCCGGTGCGGCCACCGATGATGGCGCTTTTTTCTTCAAACAAATAACCGTCTTCACTGCCCGGCCTGGGCACGCCCAGCAAGTCACACAAATCAATAAAGTGGCTTTGCGCGCCCTGCTCTTCGTTTAAATGAAATGCCGGGCCGTTGGGGCCCCATTTCTGAATGAATGCTTGCGGGGTCATAGGGTTAATGACCATGTAATGCGTAGTCGAGCGCTGACCAGATGGCGTCAGATTCGCTGCGCAGACTGGCTACTGCACCGCGCAAGTCACCAACCGGGAAGGCAGCAATGCCCAAGGTATCAATGAACAGCGTGAGGCCCGCGACCTGAACGACGGGTGACATTCGGGGTCCGGGGCTTTCAACGTCGATA
>JAYVPR010000333.1:0-4969 GCA_043757245.1 Polaromonas sp.
AGGCCGTGAGGCCGTGTTCGAGCAAGATGGCCTGCTTGTTGTAGGCAGCAATGCGCATGGCCGCCAGGTCGTGCAAGCTATTGGCAGTTATCAAGGCAGTTATCAAGGCAGCATTCAAGGCTTGCTTTCAAGCTACCCAGATTTGTCAATTGAACATCTGCCGGGCCGCATCATCGCCCCCGGCTTTGTGGACATGCACATCCACTACCCGCAGCTAGCGGTGATCGGCTCGCCTGCTGACGGTTTGCTGCCGTGGCTGGAGAACTATACATTTCCAGAAGAAAACCGCTTTGTAGCGCCCGAATATTGTGCACAAGAAGCTACGTTTTTTATAGCAGAGTTGCTGCGTAATGGCGTGACTTGCGCACTCACTTTTGCGACATCACATCCCCAGTCGGTTGATGCCCTGCTGGGTGAAGCGAAAAAGCAAAGCCTGCGCATGATGGCGGGCAAAGTGCTGATGGATCAAAACGCGCCCGACGGGCTGCGTGATGAAACCGAACAAAGCCTGGTCGATAGCGAAACGTTGATTCATAAGTGGCACGGCGTTGACCGCCTGGGGTATGCCATCACCCCGCGTTTTGTACCCACCAGCAGCGCCGCCCAGCTGCGCGGCGCGGGTGAGCTGGCCGCCCAGTACCCGGACGTGTGGATTCAGTCCCACGTTGCGGAGAACCATGACGAAATCGCCTGGGTCAAGCGCCTTTACCCACAGGCGCGCAGTTACCTGAGCGTGTACCAGCAGTTCGGCCTGCTGCGGCCCAAAGCCGTGTACGCCCACTGCATTCATATAGATGACGAAGATCGCGCGCTGATGAAGGATACCGGTACAGCCGCAGCCGTCTGCCCTACCAGCAACTTGTTTTTGGGCAGTGGCTTTTTTGACTATGCGGCGGCCGACCGTGCGGGACACCTGTACGGTTTGGCCAGCGACATCGGCGGCGGCACGTCGTTCAGCCCGTTTCACACCATGCTCGCCGCCTATTACGTTGGCCGCGAAGGCAAGACCAAAACCGGCCTGTCGCTAAGCCCGCAACAACTGTGGTGGCAACACACCGGCGGTGCGGCGCGTGCGCTGGGACTGGAAGGCGTAGTCGGTAATTTGCAGCCCGGCTGCGAGGCAGATTTTGTGGTTCTCAACCCCCAGGCCACGCCCCTGCTGGCACGCAAAACCGAACGCGCTGACACGCTGGACGAGTTGCTGTTTGCACTTATCGTCCTCGGCGATGACCGCTTGATTGAAAAAACCGTGATTTCGCAGGCTGTCGGCACTTAAAACGCCGTTTTTAGATGATAAATTGGCCTTTAGACCAATAGGTACGGGTCTAATTAGCTCCTAAAATAATAGCATGAAGGTGCGCGATAGACACGCTCCAAGCGCCGTCCCGGTTGCCTACAATCTAGCCAAACTTAGGAAAACCCGCAATGAGCATCAAAAGCGACAAATGGATCCGCCGCATGGCAGAGTCCACCGGCATGATCGAGCCGTTCGAGCCGGGTCAAATCCGCGAGGCTGACGGTAAAAAAATCATCAGCTACGGCACCTCAAGCTACGGCTACGACATCCGCTGCGCGCCCGAGTTCAAGGTCTTCACCAACATCCACAGCACGGTGGTAGACCCAAAGAACTTTGATGAAAAAAGCTTTGTCGATTTTTCAGGCGACAGCTGCATCATCCCGCCCAACAGCTTTGCACTGGCGCGTACGCTAGAGTACTTTCGTATTCCGCGTAACGTACTCACCATCTGCCTGGGTAAAAGCACTTACGCTAGATGCGGCATCATCGTCAACGTCACACCGTTCGAGCCTGAGTGGGAAGGCTACGTCACGCTGGAATTTTCAAACACCACACCGCTGCCCGCCAAAATTTACGCAGGCGAAGGATGCGCCCAAGTGCTGTTTTTTGAGAGCGACAAAGACGATGTCTGCGAGGTGTCGTACAAAGACCGGGGTGGTAAATATCAAGGGCAGGTTGGGGTGACTTTACCGAGGGCTTGAGGCCACTTTCAAGCCATGATTCTGCTACGCTTGGGCTTTTAATCTTTTACCGAAAAGCTCATCATGATCAAACCCATTCCCACCAGTGTCAATCTACAAGAGCAGCTGGTCAGTGACATCAAATCAGCGATTTCTGAGGCCGAAGACATGCTGGGTGCCACAGCTGACCAGGCGGGTGAAAAAATTGCCAACCTTAGGGGGCGCATCAAAGTCCGATTGGCTGATGCCAAGATTCGCCTTGCTGATGCTGAAGAGGTGCTGCGCACCAAAACCGTTGCGGCAGCAAAAGCAACGGACGAATTTGTCCACGAGTCGCCATGGACGGCGATTGGTATTGCTGCTGGTGCGGGACTGTTGATCGGCATGTTGATTTCGCGGCGTTGATGCGTTAGTCGCTTTGCCTGACTGACATGCTGACTGCCTTCAAAAACATGGCCGCCACGTTACTGGCCTCGGCGCAAACCCGTCTTAGCCTGCTTGGCAACGAATTGCAGGTGCAAAAAATTGTGCTGGTACAAATGTTGGCATTTTTGCTGGCTGCTATGTTCTGCGCGGGGTTGGTCGTGTTGCTCGCTGTTGGGACGATGTTGTCGCTGTGGTGGGAGCAGCGCGTGTGGGTGCTGGGCGCGTCGACAGCGATTTTCTCAGTGTTGGTGGTCTGGTGTTGTGTACGTCTGAAAGCCTTGCTAAGCCCCAGCGAGCCGATGTTCGCCTCTAGCTTGGCGGCATTGCAGGACGATCTCGCGCAACTTCGTGCGGTTGCTGGCCAAAAGCAACAGCCTGCGGAGCAAACCCATCGAGGGCAGGGCGGTGAATAAGCAGTTGCTGGCGCTGTATTTGGAGCGAGGGCGCTTGCAAGAGCGAATTACCCAGCAGCGGCTGTCGCTTGTCACTCAATGGATGCCGCTCCAGAAGGCTTCTGCAACTGCTAACAGTGTGATGACTGTCGGCCAGGGCGGCTTTGGGTTCTTGCGGAAGCATTCCTGGCTGGTTGTGATGGCCGTGGCGGCCTTTGTTGTACTCCGGCCAAAAGGCAGCTGGTGGCTGGTTCAGCGCGGGTGGATGTTGTGGCGTGGCTGGCGCATGGTGCGAGGCTTTGCCGAGAGCTCTTCGTTGTCGCCCCTGTATCAACTGATTTGGCAACGCTATGTCAAGGCGATGCCAACCGATGATGGAGGTGTTTGATGGATGGATGGAAATCTACGCTGTTGCGGAACCGGTACTTGTTTGATCAACGCTGACGGCGTTTGCTGGTGTGGCCAACGGTGGGACGGTGAAAAAATGTGTTTTTCTGAAGAGAAGTCGCCAGATAACCTGCCAGCAGCTGAGCCGTCTTCAGCTCAAATCGCGCAGTAGCCGACTTCAAACATGCCCTGCTGTCACTTTTCAGTGGCTTGCGTTGGTTTGCGGCAGTCCGATTTGAAGGGGCTAATCGGGGTCATGGGCTGTCATCCTACAAATACATTGGGCAATGACTGAATCGTTTTAAAACATCTGTAGCTAGCATCAACGCATACCATCATTGCACTTGAGGAGCCCCCTATGTTTTCTGACTATTTAAGCAAAATTGACCAGGCATCTGCCAAAACCCTGCTGCTGATTGCTGCGGGGTTGGTGGTTGTTTGCCAACTTGTGGCAATGGTGATGGTGGCTAATGGACAGGTTGAAAAAGCACAATTGCGGGAGGCCAGCCATGCCAATGCACGGGCGGCTACTGCCTGGTGTATTCAGAGCAGCAGCGGCGCTGCCTTGAGGGACTGCGACAGCTCAACATCCTCAACACCGGTGACATCAAAGCCGTCGGATGCTGGCTTTGGAATTCCAACACCACAAGCTATCTCACTCGTTTCCTTCAACAATCGGTATTGATCGCCGCGCAGCGGTTAGCATAGCCAACATGAAATGGCTGCGAATTTACCAACCGCGAAACCCCTTGTTCTGGATCATGCTGACTCTCAACGCGTTGTCATATGCATTGGCGTGGATTGTGCAAAATCGGGCGCTCAACACGCTTGGCATGTTGCTGGTGGTCGGGTTTGCGCTGGCCAACGCGCTGGTGGGTATGTGGTTGATGTGGCGTTTGATACAGACCGCACCAGCAGGCCCGCAGCCTGAAAAATAGCTCAGTTCAAAGCGCCAGCGCCCAGCAAAGTGTCGCCCTCAGTCGTCAACGCGCATGTTACTGCCACACGCAAGCCGCGCACCATCTCATCAAGTGGCATGCACGGCAAACCTTGACCAGGTAAATAGGGCACATGCGCAAAGCCGCCACGGGCTTTGACTGTGCCGCGTTGTTTATTCAAGGCATGCATCAGTGCATAAAACACATGGTTGCAGACAAAAGTACCTGCTGTTTGAGAGACTTCAGCCGGGATGCTTGATGCCGTCAGCGCGTGCAGCATGGCCTTGATCGGCAGGGTGCTGAAGTAAGCCGATGGGCCGCGCTGAACGATGGGGATGTCAATCGGCTGCGCACCTGCATTGTCTGCAATACGTGCATCCTGAATATTGATGGCAATACGCTCCAGCGACAGCGCTGCCCGCCCACCGGCCAGGCCCAGGCAAAGTACCAACACTGGCCTGTGCTGGCGCAGCAGTGCGGCCAGCAGCTTGCCTGACGTTGCAAACTCGGTAGGCAGCAGCGCGGCTACCACACGGTGGTCTTGCACGATTTCCCCATCCAGTGCCTGTGCTGCCAGCCAACTGGGGTTGATGGCATCGCCACCAAAGGCATCAAAGCCCGTCAGCAGTACGGTCGGCAGGTTGTTCTCTAGCTTGTTGTGGGGGGTCATCTGGCTATTGTGCAATGCCGCGCACGCAGCGTAACCTAACTCGCCGGTCACCCAATGGTTACGGACAATCGTGGACATCAACCTATTGCTCCGGCCCGATGACGTATTGAGTTTCCGTTCGGGCTGAGCCTGTCGAAGCCTGGCTAGCACAGGCAAACCCAACGACCAAGCTCAGGGCG
>JAYVPR010000334.1:0-4938 GCA_043757245.1 Polaromonas sp.
CAAGACCCGAATTGCCCGACAAGTAACGTTTGGCAAACAGCGCTATCGCTTGGCACTGGAATTGCATGTCATTGACAATGGACCGGGCGTGCCGGACTCTTTGAAAGACCGAATTTTCTACCCGCTGATATCGGGGCGTGAAGGTGGTTCAGGGCTGGGGCTGACATTGGCGCAAACGTTTGTGCAGCAACACCACGGCTTGATTGAGTGCGATAGCGTCCCGGGGCGAACAGATTTCAAGTTGCTGATACCTCTGCCTTAATTCTTTGTTTTTAGGCTTTGCCTTGCAATTTGTCCGCTCGGTGTTTTGACTGACAATTATTTTGGGTAACCCCCAAAGGGATATAAGCGCATGAAATCCATCTGGATTGTTGATGATGACCAGTCGATCCGGTTCGTACTGGAAAAAGCCCTGTTGCGCGAAGACCTGCCCACCCGCAGTTTTACGAACCCGCGCGAGGTGCTGGCCGCTCTGGCCGAAGTGAGCGGAGCGGGCGATGACGCGGGTCCACAAATCCTGGTGAGCGACATTCGCATGCCCGGCGGCTCTGGCTTGGAGCTGCTGGAAAAAGTTAAACAAAAGCTGCCGGGCTTGCCCGTCATCATCATGACGGCGTATTCTGACCTGGACAGTGCCGTGTCGGCCTTTCAGGGCGGTGCGTTTGAGTATTTGCCGAAACCTTTTGACTTGCCCAAAGCGGTGGAGCTGATTCGCCGTGCGGTGGAAGAAAGCCAGCGCGAGGAAGTCGCCGAAGAGCGCATGGCTGCCGCACCTGAAATGCTGGGTCAGGCACCGGCCATGCAGGACGTGTTCCGGGCGATTGGCCGCCTGAGTCAGAGCAACGTCACGGTCATGATCACCGGCGAATCCGGTTCCGGCAAAGAGCTGGTGGCCAAGGCACTGCACAAACATTCAAGCCGTGCCAACGGGCCGTTTATTGCGATCAATACCGCAGCTATTCCTAAAGATTTACTCGAAAGTGAGCTCTTCGGTCATGAGCGCGGTGCTTTTACCGGTGCGCAAACCATGCGCCGGGGTCGCTTTGAGCAAGCCGAGGGCGGGACGCTTTTTTTAGATGAAATTGGCGACATGCCATTTGATTTGCAAACGCGTTTGCTGCGTGTCCTGAGCGACGGGCACTTTTACCGCGTCGGTGGCCACAACGCCATCAAGGCTAACCCACGCGTGATAGCTGCCACACACCAAGACCTGGAACAGCGCGTCAAGGAAGGGGTGTTCCGCGAAGACTTATACCACCGCCTCAATGTGATTCGCCTGCGCTTGCCTGCGCTGCGCGAACGCCGCGAAGATGTGTTCGCATTGACCCGGCACTTTTTGCAGCAAAGCGCCAAGCAGCTAGGCGTTGAGCCTAAACGCATCTCAGATGCCGCTTTACAGCAACTCAGCAAATTTGGTTTTCCGGGCAACGTACGCCAGCTTGAGAACATCTGCCACTGGTTAACAGTCATGGCACCTGCGCAAGTGATTGAATCAAAAGATTTGCCGCCCGAAGTGCTGGGCACATTGCCTGAGACGGTTAAAACCGTTTTGCCACCAGAACCTCCCGCTATACCAGCCGCGCCTGGCCGCGCTGCTGTGGTTGACCAGCATGCTCTCGCGGAGGCATTGGAGCCGCTTAAAGCCGCGCCAGCCTCAGAGCTGATGGCGCAAGGGCTTACAGCGAGCCCCCACGGCTGGGAAGCGGATCTGGAAGTCGAAGCGCAAGCTCTGCTGGCCACGGGCTGCAATGATGTGTGGGACGTACTGAGCCGGCGCTTTGAGTCAAAATTGATTCAGACCGCTCTGCTCAACACGCGTGGACGACGCATTGAGGCCGCCCAAAAACTGGGGATTGGCCGCAACACCATTACGCGCAAGATTCACGAACTGAATCTGGAATGAGGAATCTGGAATGAGGAATCTGGAATGAGGAATGAGGAATTAGGAATTAGGAATTAGGAATTAGGAATTAGGAGTAACAAATAGGGATAAGCGTCTATTTTCGGGTGCGAGACGCTATGTATTCAATAGCATTTGACTGACGACATCGCCAATCGCCAGTGAGCTGGTCAAACCTGGTGACTCAATACCAAACAGGTTAACGAGACCGGGCACTCCGTGAACAACTTCACCCTGAATCACAAAGTCACCAGCTGGCTCGTCCGGACCTTGCAGCTTGGGGCGTATGCCCGCGTAGTCTGCTTGCAGCGCGCCGTCTTTCAGCCCGGGCCAGTATTTGCGGACTTCAGCGTAAAAGGCGTCACCTCTGCTGGGGTCAACAGCCAAGTCGTCGGGTGAACCGACCCACTGCACATCCGGGCCAAACTTGGCCTGGCCGCCCAGGTCAATCGTCAAATGCACACCCAGCCCGGCGGCTTCAGGTACCGGGTAAATCAGACGGCTAAAGGGTGACTTGCCAGCTAAGGTGAAGTAGTTGCCTTTAGCCCAGTAGGTGGCCGGAATGTGCTTTGTATCAAGGCCTTTGGTACGACTGGCGACCAGTGGTGCATTTAGCCCTGCGGCGTTGATGACACTATTGGCCGACAACTCCGTACCATCAATAGCTATGACTTCAATAGCTGCTTGCGCCATATTTAATTGGGCTACAGCAGTATTTATCACAACACAACCGCCTGCATTCTCTATGTCGCCTTGCAGCGACAGCATCAGCGCGTGGCTGTCAACGATGCCCGTACCAGGCGAATGAATGGCGGCGACGCATTCCAGTTGCGGCTCCATCGCTTGGGCTTGCGCGCGGGTTAGCAACACCAGATCATGCACGCCGTTAGCAGCTGCTTTAGCGATGATGCTATGCAATTGCTCGACTTGCTGTGGGCTTGTCGCCACTATCAGTTTGCCGCAGCGGCTGTGGCCGATGCCGCGCTCAACGCAGTAGTCGTACAGCATTTTTTTGCCTTGCACGCACAGCCGGGCTTTGAGCGAGCCTGTCGGGTAGTAAATGCCAGCGTGAATGACCTCGCTATTGCGGGAACTGGTACCCGTGCCGATGGCGTTGGCGGCTTCAAGCACCATCACTTCACGACCCCTAAGCGCCAGAGCGCGTGCAACTGCCAATCCCACCACGCCTGCGCCTATGACGATGCAATCGACTTTATCCAACTATATGCTCCTTAAAACTTGCGAGGGTCAGTTTTAAGCAGCAAGTCTACCAGCGACATCAAATGGACTTTAAGCGGCTCAAAACCCGGCGTCACGCCAAGCGTGTCTTCATTCATGTACAGTTTGCGGTTGATCTCCAGCTGAATGCTGTGGCGCTGACTTGGCGGGTTGCTGTAGCGGCGCACCAGTTCCACGCCTTTGTACGGGTGGTTGTAGGCCACGTTGTAACCCAGGCTGCGCAGATGCGCACATATCAGTTGCGACAGCGCCGCATGAGCCGTCGTGCCATCCCGGTCACCCACGACAAAATCGGCATGTGCTTCGCCCGGGAAATCGGTTGCGTTACTTGATGCAACAGCCGGCATCGAATGGCAGTTGATGTGCACGCTGTAGCCGTGTTGCGCATGTGCTGCATCAATGGCAGATCCCACCGCAGCATGGTACGGTTGCCAGCAACTGGCAATACGCGCATCTACTTCAGCCACGCTGAGCTGGCGGTTGTAAATCGGCAAACCATCGTCCGTTGTGCGCCAGATCAACCCCTTGCCCAACCGGACCTTGGACATGACTGTGGAATCTGTCTCAATCACCCCGGGCCATGACGCGTCCAGCAACGTTTCATCAATTTCAGTCGTGTTCCGGTTCGCGTCCAGATAGCTGCGGGGAAAGTGTGCCTCGACCCAATGCACCCCCAAACCATGGGCAAAGTCGTAGAGCTTTTCAACATGCGTGTCTTCCGCACGGCGCAAGGCAAGCGCATCACAAATGAACAAAAAGTCTGCCGGATACGCCGTACCGCTGTGCGGAGAGTCCAGCACCAGAGCGCTGCTGCCACGTAAATAACGAATCGCTGGGACCGGGTTTGACATAAGTAAGATTGTGCCTCCCTACAAGCGCAAGTACCTGCTACCTCCTACGGTATTGGAGCTGAATTCGCGTTTAACCCACAAATGTCAGCTGTGCTGCAATATGACGAACACAATCTGAAATTCGCTGGCGGCAACCGAGACCGCATTAACGTCACCAGCTTGGGTCTGCGTTACAAGTTTTAAGCCTGCTTGACAAAAATCGGGTGCTGCAGTGTCAAAGCTGCTACCGCCCGTATTTTTTGTTTGGATCTGTACAAAGTCTGAAATTCAGGCAATTTCAACGATCACTGGCGCATGGTCGCTGGGGCGCTCGTTTTTGCGTGGCACTTTGTCAATCTTGCAGCCGGTGACCAGCGTTTTTAGCGCTTCGCTGACCAGAATATGGTCGATCCGCAGGCCGCGATTGCGCCTGAAGCCGAGCTCGCGGTAGTCCCACCAAGAGTAGCTTTTTTCGGGCTGCTCAAACATGCGAAATGCATCCCCTAGGCCCAAATCAAGCAGGCGCTGGAAGTGCTGGCGTTCTTCAGCTGTATGGTGAATGGTTCCACGCAGGCCTACCGGGTCGTAGGTGTCGCGGTCGTCAACCGTGATGTTGAAATCACCCAGAAGCACCAGTCTGGCGTGTGTTGTCAGCTCGGCTTGAATCATGGCGTTCAAGCCTTCTAGCCACTTCATTTTGTAGGCAAACTTTTCGCTACCTGGCTCTTGGCCGTTGACAAAGTAGCCGTTAACCACTCGCAGTTCGCCGCCCGGAAAGTCAAGCGTGACTGCGATCACGCGCGACTGTTCGTCTGCGAAGCCGGTGATGTTTTTAACTACATCGCGCACAGGCCCCAAGTTTCTATGGGTAAGCGTGGCTACGCCGTTGTAAGTCTTCTGGCCGAAAAATGTACTTGTGTAGCCTGCGGCTTCAATTTCATGGACGGGAAATTTATCATCGTGGAGCTT
>JAYVPR010000335.1:0-4929 GCA_043757245.1 Polaromonas sp.
AACCGTCTGGGCATCTGGCAAATCAAATGGGAGATGGAAGACGGTTGGCCAGCGGCGCAAACACATGCAGCGACTCATAGGCCAGTGCTGTTGATGCAGCTTGTTTGGTCAAGGCGCAGTAGCGCAAGGTTTGCAAGCGCGATGCCAGCCGCAGCATCACCACCCGCAGGTCACGCGAGAAAGCCAGCAGCATTTTGCGTACCGTTTCCAGCTGCGCCTTGGGGTTGTTTTCAAGCTGTGCGTTTGCGTTGGCTGACCTGGCCTGCTGCTGCACACTGACCAGCTTGGTGGTCTCTATTGCCAGTTCGGCATAGTGCGCGCCAAAGGCTTTGGTGATGACCTCCAGCGGCTTGGTCAGGTGCGGGCAGGTG
This sequence comes from Polaromonas sp., assembly GCA_043757245.1. Classification (GTDB taxonomy): domain Bacteria; phylum Pseudomonadota; class Gammaproteobacteria; order Burkholderiales; family Burkholderiaceae_C; genus Polaromonas. The sequence continues at coordinate 372 of JAYVPR010000335.1, forward strand.
TACACCAGATAGCTGGCCGCCTGCATCGCTTCAGAGCCGCCAATGGACTTCAAAATCGCAGCCACCGCATCAGCATGCACCAGCGTGTTTTCACCGGTGTCAAGCATTTCGCTGGCGATCAACGGCTCGGCAAACGAACGCGCTCTGATCAGCGCTTGCGGCTGGTCGGGTAGGCTGCTGGCGGTGGCGGTGACGATTTGCGCGCTGGGTTCCAGCGTTTGGCTTTTCATTGAAATGTCAACCGAGCAAGAAACCAGTCACAGCCGCTACCTGGTCTGCAGCTACCAATGTTGGCGCATGGCCCACGCCTGCAAACTCGACCAGCGGCGCACGGGGGCCGCGCTGGCCCATGCCTTTAGCGGTGGCTGGGCTGAGAAGGTCTGAATCAGCCCCGCGAAGCAGCAGCGTTTGCGCACTGATGTTGTCATACAGCTGCCAGAGCATTATTTCGCCTTGCAGGGTGGACTCTTGTGTTGCCTGCTTGAAAGGCAAGGCCAATGTCGGGTCGTAATGCAGGCGCAGTTTGCTGCTGGCCGGGTCATTCACGGGCCGCAGCATCGGCTTTGACAGCGCCAGCCACTGCTCTGGCGTGTGCGGGCCAAAACCGGCAGAAATAGCCCACATGGCATCAGCCGCCTGCTGCAGCGAATCAAACTCAACACTACGGCCCAGGTAAGTGCCGATACGCACAAGTGACAGCCATTCAATCGCCGGGCCGACATCGTTCAGCACCAATTTATGAACTGGGACTGGAAGTGGCAAGTCCGGCCGGCCGCACACCACCATGCCTATCAGCCCGCCCATGCTGGTGCCGACCCAGTCCAGCGTGGTGATAGCCGCTTGCGCATGCACTTGCGACAGCAGCGCCAACATGTCGGCGGCATAGGTGGGGATTTGGTAGCCCATGGCATCTTTCAGCCAGTCGCTCTCGCCCCGGCCTACAACGTCGGGGCAGATCACGCGAATATTGCCGTTTGCGGTAGCTACCAGCTGGGCGGCCAGCACGTCGAAGTCGCGCCCCTGGCGCGACAAGCCGTGTACGCACACCACCACATGCGCGGCGGCCGGGTTACCCCATTGCCAGTAGGCCATGCGGTGGCCGCCGTTGGCATCGGGGCAGGAGACGTGGTGAAGGCTGGGCTGGGTCATGTTTTAAACGATTGATAATTACTGATCGGATTCATTCAATCATACGGAGAAACTCACACCATGCTCAAAGGCAAAACAGCACTCGTCACCGGCTCCACCAGCGGCATTGGTCTGGGCATAGCCAAAGCGCTGGCCGCCCAGGGCGCAAATATTGTGATGAACGGCTTTGGCGACGTAGCAGCGCCGAAGGCTGAGATTGCCGCATCTGGCGCGTCCCATGGCGTAAAAGTGGTGCACCACAACGCTGACATGAGCAAACCCGCCGAGATCGCCGACATGATGGGGTTCGCCGCCGCAGAGTTTGGGCAGGTCGATATTCTGGTCAACAACGCAGGTATTCAACACGTGGCACGGATTGAGAACTTCCCTGTTGAGAAATGGGACGCCATCATCGCCATCAACCTGTCCAGCGCCTTTCATGCCACCCGCCTGGCGCTGCCCGCTATGTTGAAACCCACTGAAGCTAACGGCGACAAAGGCTGGGGCCGCATCATCAATATTGCGTCAGTCCACGGCCTGGTCGCCTCGGCTGAAAAGTCGGCTTACGTGGCATCAAAACACGCCATCGTCGGCCTGACCAAAGTCACCGCCCTCGAAAACGCCAAAAGCGGCGTGACCTGTAACGCCATCTGCCCGGGCTGGGTGCTGACGCCCCTGGTGCAAAAGCAACTCGACGACCGCGCCAAAGCAGGCAACATGACGATGGAGGCCGCCACCGCCCAATTGCTGGGTGAAAAAGAGCCCTCGCTGCAGTTCACCACCCCCGAAGAGCTGGGCGCACTGGCGGTGTTTTTCTGCTCCCCGGCAGGCAACAACGTGCGCGGCGTGGCGTGGAACATGGATGGCGGCTGGGTCGCGCAGTAACGTCAAACATCCGGATTGCTATTGATTAAATAGCATAATATCAAGCAATATATTGGGCTGGGTGCTTTTTTGATATCAAAAAGCACAAAAAATATCAAAACATCATGACAACGGCCCAAAAACCTATGCCTGACGCAGCCAGGTCAGCCAACACCGCCCTCACCCCCTTGCCAGTGGCTGAGCGCTCTTTTGGCTTTAACGACCACGCCTCGCTGTGGCTGAGCCTGGGTGTGGGGCTGCTGGTGATGCAAATTGGCGCTTACCTGGTGCCCGCTGTGGGGCCGCAGCAGGCAGCGCTGGTGATTGTTTTGGGCTCTATTTTGGGTGCGGGCATGCTGGCCTGGACGGCCAAGCTGGGTTGCGATACGGGCTTGTCTAGCTCGGGGCTGATGCACGCGACTTATGGCTCCAGCTTTGCCAAGCTGCCGGTGCTGCTGAACATTGTGCAGCTCGTCGGCTGGACAACGTTTGAGTTGGTCGTCATGCGCGACGGCACGGTGGCCATTGCCCGCCAGAGCAGCGGATTTACAGCCAACTGGTGGCCGATGCTGGTTACGCTGCTGTGGGGCGCGGTGCTGATAGCGTTGATATCGGGCAGCATGACCCGCCTGGTGCGCAAGTTTATTGGCCGGTTTGGCCTGCCGCTGGTGATTGCGTCGCTACTGTGGCTGACCTGGCAGTTTTTGGGCAAGGCCAGCGCGCAGGGCATAAACGGTCTTTACGACATCTGGAACAAACCCGGCACCGGCGGCATGAGCACCATGCAGGCGCTTGATTTGGTGATTGCCATGCCAATTTCATGGCTACCGCTGGTGGCTGACTTTGCACGCCACGGCCTGAGTGGTCAAGCTGGCGGCAGAAGCGCGCTGCGCGGCACTTGGCTGGGTTATGCAGTGGCCAATATCTGGTGCTATTCGCTCGGCGTGTTGATTGCCATCACCACACCGAGCACGGATTTGGTCGCCGCTCTGCTGCTGGCGCAAGGCGGCTTGATTGCACTGGGTTTGATTTTGATTGACGAGATGGACAACGCTTATGGTGACGTGTATTCAGGCGCCGTAGCCGGGCACAGCCTGAAACCGTCGTGGTCAGTGCGCCAGATCGGTATGGGCTTTGCAGCGCTGTGTACCGCCTTGGCGCTGGTGCTGCCCATGCATGCGCTGGAGCCGTTTTTGCTGATGCTGAGTTCAGTTTTTATCCCACTGTATGGCGTGATACTGGCGCGGCTGGTGGGTAAAACCAACGTGGCTGCGCTGGTAACCGAGCGCGCCGTGAACTACAGCGCCGTGCTGATCTGGTTCAGCGGTGTGGTGTTTTACCACCTGATGTCGAAAATGGCCCCCGCCTGGGGCGCGGCGATACCTACGCTGGTATTGACCTTTGTGTTGGCTAAATTGATGAGTGATAAAGCCAAAAAGACTGCAGTGACAGCCCTGTAAGGTATCGACTTTTATCCATTCGCCCTGAGCTCGACCTGTCCTGAGCATGTAGAAGGGTCGACGGGTTAATTTTCCGTTCGGGCTGAGCTTGTCGAAGCCTGGCTAGCATAGAGAAACCCTTCGACCAGCTCAGGGCGAACGGATAAAAAAATTAATACTTCAAAGGATCGGATCAATAATTCCGTTTCCAGATCGATACGACATTAGGCGCGAAGCCGCAGACAGTGCTACAGCACGGCAAGACGAAGCAACAACATGTCGGATTGATATGGAAATGGAATAAGATGCATCAAATTAGCCGCATCACCTGCGGCGCAAAGCCGTGGTTCAGCGGCCCGCTGCCTTGCCCGGTTTTGACAATGCGACCTGCCGCCAATGCGCCACGTACATAGGTTCGCGCAGCCTCCACAGCATCGACCAGCGAATAGCCCAGCGCAAGGTAAGCGGCAATTGCCGACGACAACGTGCAGCCCGTGCCGTGCGTATTGGCCGTGGCGATGCGCGGCGCGCTCATCCAGTGCGGGGCGCTGCCTGCGACTAGCAGCAAGTCACTGACCACCTCACCCGCCAAATGCCCACCTTTAACCAGCACCGCCCGCGCGCCTTTGGCCAGCAGCTCATGCGCAGCAGCTTCCATTTCTGCTTCGCTGGCTAACGGCCTGCCCACCAGCAGCGCAGCCTCGTCAAGATTAGGCGTGACCAGCACCGCCCGGCCAAACAGGTCTTTCACCAGTGCCGCAATGGCTGGGTTGTCAATCAGCAGCGCGCCACTGGTCGCCACCATCACTGGGTCCAGCACCACACGCTGCAAGCCGTGGCGGTCAATCGCCTCGGCAACCGTACGCACGATGTCAGGTGAATGCAGCATGCCAATCTTTACCGCGTCAACGCCAATGTCTTCAACCACCGCATCAATCTGGTCACGCAGCATGTCGGGCGGCACGCCGTGGATGGCGCGCACGCCCGTGGTGTTTTGCGCCGTCAGCGCCGTGATCGCCGTCATGCCGAAGCAGCCGAGGGCGGCAAAGGTCTTCAAATCGGCCTGCACGCCGGCACCGCCGCCGGAGTCGGACCCGGCAATCGACAGCAGCCGCGGGTAGCGCGCA
>JAYVPR010000336.1:0-4872 GCA_043757245.1 Polaromonas sp.
GGGCAGGCAGTCAACGCTGGTTAGTAGTTAACCGCCCTGCCGACAAGCTCTGGGGACCCATACGCGATTTTTGGCTTGAAAACGGTTTTTTGTTGGCGCTCGACCAGGAAAATCTGGGCATCATGGAAACCGACTTTGCCGAGAACCGGGCCAAATTACCGCAGGACTTCATTCGGGAAACACTGGGCAAAGTGTTTGACAGTCTTTACTCCACAGGTGAACGCGACAAATTCCGTACACGCCTGGAGCGCAATGCGGCAGGGGGAACAGAAATTTTTGTCAGTCATCGTGGCTTGGTTGAAGTGCTCTTAGGCGGCTCGACTGGCAAAAATACGACCGGTGACGGCACAGTATGGCAACCCGTACCACCCAACCCGGAGCTGGAAGCTGAGTTTTTGCGTCGCATGATGGTCAAGCTCGGCGTTGCGCAAGAACAGTCCAAGGTTCTGGTCGCAGCGGGAACGCAGCGCACCACATCCAGCGTCTCCAACGTTAACGGCGTGCCTGTTGTGCAAATGGAAGAAGGTTTTGACCGCGCGTGGCGCCGTGTTGGCTTGACGCTGGACAGAACCGGTTTTACCGTAGAAGACCGCGACCGTGCGCAGGGCACGTATTTTGTGCGTTACGTGGACGTGACATCTGACAAAAAAGAACCTGGCTTTTTATCCAAACTCTTCAGCGCCACAGCACCTGCTATTGCACCCATCAAATACCGCATCACCCTGAAAAGCCAAGACGAGTCCACCACGGTGTCGGTGCTCAATGCACAGGGTGCGGCTGAGTCTTCCGCGAACGCACAGCGCATTGTCAAAGTGATTGCTGACGATCTGAAGTAAGCCTTGAAAGCTATTGAAAGCGCAACGTGATGCGCTTTAAAAGCCTGGGCAGTGGCAGCGCAGGCAATGCAACACTGGTTCAATCCATGGGGCGAGACGCCTGCAATGTGTTGATTGACTGCGGATTTGGCTTGAGACAATTGCTACAACGCCTCGAGAAATCCGGTGTGTTGCCAGACCAATTGGACGCCATATTCATCACCCATGAGCATGGTGACCACACGGGCTGTGTGCAGGTGCTGTCAAACCAGTACAACATTCCGGTCTGGATGAGCGCTGGCACGGCTGCGGCGATGGGTTATGTCAACGCTTCAGGCCTGCTGCGTACGGCATCTGACGGGGACGTGATTGCCCTGAATGGCTTGCAGCTCCGCCCTTTTACCGTGCCGCATGATGCCCGGGAACCACTTCAACTCACCTGCACAGATGGCGCCGCCAAGCTGGGTGTACTGACCGATCTTGGGCATGCCACAGCGCATGTACTCGACCAACTGCAAGGTTGCCATGCGCTCATATTTGAATGCAATCACGACACCAGTCTGCTGGCGGCCTCTCTTTACCCGCCTTTTTTAAAGCAGCGTGTTAGCGGTCGCTACGGGCATCTTGCAAATTCGCAGGCAGCAGACATAGCGGGAACTGTGCTGCACAGCAGCCTCAAGCATGTGGTGGCCGCCCATTTAAGTGAAAAGAATAATTTGCCCGAGCTTGTAAAGAACAGCTTGGCCCAAGCCTTGTCGTGTAGCGCCAATGACATCATCATTGCTTCGCAAAATGATGGCTGCCCATGGCTATCAGCCTAATTTTCTCCAAACTAAATTTACCCAAAAGTAAACGCGCATAAAAAAACCGCCTTGCGGCGGTTTTTTTATGCTTGCGAAGATATTACTTCTTCGGGGCTGCAGCTTCAGCAGCTTTTTTGGCAGCGTCACCAGCAGCGCCGGCTGCGTCTTTAGCAGCAGTCGCCGCGCCTTTGGCAGCGTCAACAGCAGCACCAGCAGCCGATGCGGCGCCAGTAGCCGCTGAGGCGGCGGTGCTAGCAGCAGAAGCGGCTTCAGCAGCTGCTGGTGCTGGTGCTGGTGCTGGAGCAGCAACTGGTGCTGGTGCTGGAGCAGGTGCATCAACTTTTTTCTCACCGCAAGCGGCCAGAGCAACAACAGCAACCAAAGCTGCCAAAACGAGAGATTTGTTCATTTCACTATCCTTAAAATTAAAAAAAGAAAACAATTTCCGGAAATTGTCAAAAATCGGGCTGACAAATCAGCGACTCACCAGAGATTGTTTGACCGGACAAGAGGACTCGAGCTCTTTTGTCCAGCTTTCGATTATAGCGCGGATTAAAACCGGCTAGAAAAGTTGCATTAGGCAGTCGAGTTGGCCTGCAAAACCAGTGGTTGTCCTACAAACCGAGCGTCGTGGCCGAAAACGAAGGCGAGCTGAGCTTTAAACACTCATCAAGTCGCTCCCGCAAGGCGACTCTGCGAGCGGCTTCCGCGCCAGACACACCGGTCGAGCGTGTCAGATCAAGCCGTTGAAAAACCCAAGCTGGACTCCATAACGCGCTCGGCATATCGGCTGACGAAATCGATGCATTAGCCCTACATTCAACGAGGTGTGCCCAGGTACGCCGCCACGTCACAAAACGGGCGTGACGACGCATCACCTCGTTGTAGTTTTTGGCAAGCATCGTCAACTTGCGGCCCGTTGATGACCAGTCATTGAGCGACTGGGCGACTGCACGCTCACCGAGCGGCCAGTCTTCAAAAGTAGTGTCAGAGATGATGATGTCGCGCCACCCATGCGCGGCAGCAGCAGCAAAGGCTTGGCGTATCAATTCAGCAAACTCAGTCGGCCCTTCAAATCGGCCCTGCGGCAAGGCACCTGGTGCAGCTGACAACGCATTTTCAGTGGTCATTTGGAGTCGCTGACAACATGAATCCAGCCTGCCGCTTGCCAGTCCGCCAGCAAGGCAAGTGCGCCTGGGCTGGCATTGCGCAAAGCCTTCACCGACAACTGACGCTGGTCGGCCAATTGCCGCATCAGCATTGCATCGGCACCTTTGGCTCGGTAGCTTTCACCGTTGATAAAAATATGGTGCACGTCATACATCATGCGGCTTTTGGCATCCAGACTGATCCCCGAGGAATCGGGCAGCACGACCTGTGCAATATCAGAATCCTCAAACCAGACTTGCGGTTTCAGGCTGGTCATGATTTCACCTAACGCGCAACCTAGAGCCAGTGGGTCTGTCAGCGCATCATGCATGGCCTTTTGGGCAAAAGTCACCAAACTGTCTGGCAACTGAGCCGGCGTGGATGTGGCAGCTTGCGCCGGATCACGGTAGATTAATTTGGTTTGTTTTAAGCTCGATGCTTCAAGCGCGTCTTCACTGAATTCAGCCAACCGATGCAGCAGTTCAGCCGCCAATTCTTGCGCAACGGGCGCCTTGAAACCTATCGAGTAAGTCATGCAATCCTGAGCTTTGCCATCTGGCCCAACACTCGCCTCAGCTATACCGTCGTGTGCGTAGCGCGGCGGCAGGTAGAGCATGTCACCTGCCTCGAGAACAAACACTTCCTCCGGCTCAAAGTTTTGCAATATTTTCAAAGGTACACCCTCTTGCAAGGTCAAGTCCTTTTGCTGACTGATTTTCCAGCGGCGGCGGCCACTGGCCTGCAATAAAAAAACATCGTAGCTGTCAAAATGCGGGCCCACGCCACCGCCTGGCGTAGCCCATGAAATCATCAGGTCATCGAGACGCGCATCTGGCACGAAGCGAAACTGCTGCTGCAACTGATGCACCGCCTCATCGTGCCCGTCAACGCCCTGCACCAGCAAAGTCCAGCCCGGCTGTTTAAGGGGTGGTAGGCCACGCGGCGCGAAGGGGCCGCTTTTCATGCGCCAGCCTTGGCTGTTTTGAACAATCAGCCTTGATTCAACCGTGTCGTTGGACGCGAGCTTGAACAACTCGGTACGACTGAGCAAAGGTGAGAATCCGGGTATGGCCGCGCGTACCAGCAAGGGTTTTTTCTGCCAGTGGCGACGCATGAATTGTGCGGGGCTAAGGCCTGCCAGCAAGGCCAGTGGTTTATGTGTATCCATGGGACAATTGTCTGATGAAAATCACTGAACAATGCGTCGTTGCCCTCACCTGGACGCTAAAAGATACGCTGGGCGAGGTATTGGACGAACTTGATGAGCCGATTGAGTTCTTGTTAGGTGGCCAGGATTTACTGGAGAAAATAGAAGAGCACTTGCAAGGTCATGAGGCGGGCGATGCCCTGGCCTTTCAACTAGAGCCCGAGCAAGCCTTTGGTGAGTATGACGAAACCCTGGTGTTTCTGGAGCAACGGGTGCTGTTCCCCGCAGAACTTGAAGAAGGCATGACAATTGACGGCGCTACCCTGCCCTTTGCCGCCAGTCTGGACACGCCAAAAGACAAAATCTACACCGTGACCGAAATTTACCCCGAACATATCGTGCTTGACGGCAACCATCCACTGGCTGGAATTGCGTTGCGCCTGAACCTGAAGGTTGAATCTGTGCGTGAAGCCAGCGAGGCAGAAATTGGCCGAGGTACTTTGGGCACTGGATTTTTCAGACTGGAGTCACTCAACGCAGATGGCTCAACCCTGCACTGACGGTTACCGCACCAGTAGCTTAGGGTCCGTTCAGGAATAAGTTGTGCACTTGGCCGTCGGATTCGGGATGCGATGCTAGGCGCGAAGCGTGCCGTGTGGCTCTGCCACACAAGCGATTCGCAACAACGCAGCGCGCCCGAAGCTGGCGAGTCAAATGTGCGAGTTATTCCTGAACGGACCCTAAGGTCAATGCTTGGCTTACATCACCCGATAAAGCTGACCGTTTTCAATCCGCACCCGGTCACCTATACGCAGCTCACCATAAGACGTCATGTCGTACACACGCAGCGAGCCGTTGTCAAGCTGCACCGACACGCGGTAGCTTTCACCCGCAGCAGCGTTGGCTGTTCGGCTACGCTCAATCGCATTGCCTGCCACTGCGCCGCCAACAGCACCAA
>JAYVPR010000337.1:0-4838 GCA_043757245.1 Polaromonas sp.
TGGGTTGAATAGAGCAATTCGCCACGCGTTTGTGCGTTTGCAAAAGTACTGCTAATGCCTAGCATCGCGACTAACGTCCATTCAATGGCTGATTTGGACCTATAAAATCTCGATAAGTCGGTGCCCGAAGGTCATGAATCATTGGCGGTGGCGTCTTCGTCACTGCGTATTACCGACACCGGGCATGTTGACCTCCGGATAATCTGTTCGGCTCCGCTGCCCATCAGCATTCTTCTCATACCTTTCCTGCCGTGGGTGCCGACCACGATGAGGGTGGCATCCCACTCTTTAGCTAGTCCGGCTACGGTTTCAGCCAAGTGTGCTCCGAGTCGGTCAACCAGTACCGTGTCTGCCTGCACGCCAGCAGACTGGACAATAGCCAGAGCGTCAGCAAGTATTTTTTCACCAGCTTCACGCATGACGCTGATGACTGAATAGGACTGGCCTGCATAGGGGTCTAAACCTGTGAAGTAGGCCATCTCATCGACCACGTGTATCAACTTGATGACCGACCTGCCGCCGGAGTAGCTGGCCATTTCAAGTGCTGCAGTGATAGCTTTGTTTGACGTAGCACTGCCGTCCACTGCTACCAAAATTCGTCTGTACATGGCTTCAGCTCCTGATTGATAAAATCTATTGCTTTGTTGCGTCGCCTCGGATTACTTCACCAGCAGCGTTGGGATTTCACTTTCCGCCAGCACACGCTGGGCCACACTGCCCATGAACATCCGACTCAACATGCCGTGCCCGTGCGCTCCCATCACGATCATTTGTACGCGCTCGCGCTTGCTGGCTTCAATGATCTGGCTGGCCGCAGCGCCTGCGACCCACACGCAGCGGTAGTTGACCGCGTGTTTATCCAAAAACTTTTTGATGGGCTTGAGGATCGCGTCCGCCTGCTTTTGCTGGTAGGCTGTGACTTCAGCTGAACCCAATTTGCGTTCTATCTGCGCAGATATGGCATCTTGGACGTGCAGCACGATCAACTCATCGCCATTGCCCAGCAGGTTTTTATTACCTATTAAAAAAGCAAGTGCCTTTTTAGTGAAAGTGCTACCGTCTGCGGCGAATAAGATTTTCATGACGTTGTCCCTTTGTGTGTCAATGGTCTAACTACTTCACCAGCAGCACTGGTATGTCGCAATCCGACACCACGCGTTGCGCAATGCTGCCAATCAATGCCTGACCAATCAACCCGTGGCCGCGTGTGCCCATCACGATCAGATGTGATTTTTCTTTTGCCGCAGCCTTGAGAATTTCTTCGACTGGATGGCCGACCACTGATGCGCAGCGATAGTTCAGTGCATGCTTGTCCAGAAACTTCTTGATCGGATTTAGCACTTTATCACCTTCTTCACGGTGGTAGGCGGCAACTTCGGCTGCACCCAACATGCGTTTGACTCTTGTAGGTACTTGTATTTGGACGTTGAGAATAAACAGCTCATCGTTGCTGTTGACCAGACTTTCATGATTTACTAGGAAAGCCAACGCTTTTTTGGTGTACTTGCTGCCGTCAGCTGCTAATAGAACTTTCATTTTTTATCCTTTGGGTTGTCGATATCGATAGCTGATGTAGCCACGCCAGCAAGCCAGCAATACAAGTTTGTGCTACAGGCGTGCAACGGGTTTTGATATTGATCAATAGATTGCAAAAAATTTCTTACATCGGGAGTAAAGCAGCAGGATGGGATCCTGTAATCGACCTGATCGTTTTAAATCGTTTCTTTGGTTGTGCTCATGCGCTTAACAATGGTGACGGGTACAGGCGAAGTTTGCAGTACCGCCGTCGATACAGAGCCAAGTAGCGCACTGCGCAGCGCCCCCAGTCCGCGCGCCCCCATGATGATGGCCTGACAACCTTGCTCAACTGCCATGATGACCAAAGTTTCAGCGGGTTCGTCCGAGAAAATTTTCTTTTGATAAGCTGCACCTGCTTCCATCAGAAGCTCCTCACCGTTCGCAAGCGCGCGCTCGCCGACGGCTCCAGTCAGGCGCTCAAGCACGCTTGGATCTGGCGCAAGAATCATCTCATACGTTCGCACAGGCCACTGCACAGCGGCGAGCAAAAAGTTTGCGTGCAGACCCTCACGGTATAAATAAATAGCGTGGCGTACAGCGTCAAGCGATGCTTCTGAGCCATCCACGGGTAGCATTATTTTCATGGTGAAGTAACTCCTGAGTTTCTGTAAAAATTTATGAAAAATAGTCAGTGGAGCGAGGTGGTCTTACAGCACCACGGAGTTTTTGAAACGCAAGAGAAAAAAGCTTGCGACTTTCTTCTAAAACCAAGATTGACGATGCGACAGATGCCGCTAGAAGCCAATTTGCAAGACTTAGAGCTTGCGTTCCAAACAAGGCCTGCGCTGGTGGCCATTGAACGGCGATAACTTGCAAAGCAATCACGCCAGATAGTGCAGCCCAGAGCATGGTGTTTTTAAAGAAGTACCGATTAAATGCTGTACCGCGTTCTACACGCGAGTTAAAAACATTAAAAAACTGGAACAGTACAAAGGTTGTAAAGGCCAGCGTTGGCGCTTGCTCGGTCATGCCTTGCCTGCCTGCGTAGACCATCACCGCCAGCGTTCCGATAGTCATGGTCAAGCCGTAGGCGGCTACTTTCCCAATGCGAGCGGGCGTCAGCAACGGCTGGGTGCGGCTGCGTGGCGGTTCATGCATGATGCCCGGGCGCGCCGCATCCAATGCGAGTGATACAGCGGGCGGGCCATCCATGATGATGGCAATCCACAAAATCTGCACCGCCGTGAAGGGGTCGGCCAGTCCAAGCAATGGCGCGAGCAGCACCGTCAGAATCGCGCCGATCGTGGTGGCCAGTTGAAACCGCACAAACTTGACAATGTTGTCGTAAAGCGTACGTCCTTGCCTGACGGCACTGACCAGCGTTGCAAAATTATCATCAGTTAGCACCATGGTTGCAGCAGCTTTAGCAACTGACGTACCACTGCCCATGGCCACACCAATGTCTGCACACTTTAAAGCTGAGGCGTCGTTAACACCGTCGCCAGTCATAGCCACCACATGGCCATTTTTTTGCAGCGCACGCACGATGGCAACCTTATGGCTGGGTGTGACGCGGGCAAAGACGGACACGTTTTCAATCACCGCAGGCAGGTCAGTCGAACTAACTTGGTCAAATGCTGTGCCCGTCATCGCTTGGCCTTTTAAACCCAACTCACGCGCGATGGCCAGCGCTGTGACTTGGTGGTCACCCGTGATCATTTTTACGTCAATACCCGCTTCAGCGCATTGCGCAATCGCTATCTTGGCCTCACTTCTGGGCGGATCCATCAGCCCCACCAAACCAACAAAGGTCAAATCAGTAATCCACGGCATCAGATTTTCTGCGGCATCAAACTCACGTACTGAAATTGTTCGTGACGCTATCAGCAGTCCGCGTAAACCTTTTACCCCGAACGCCTCGTATTGCGCATGGAGGTTCTGTATTGCTGTAGTAGTTAGGGTCTGCTCTCCGTTGTAGGTCAATTCCTGGCTGCATTGACTCAGCAGGACATCAGGTGCGCCTTTGATGAATATCTGTACCGTGGCCAGCGCCTTGTCCTGATGGAAGGTCGCCATGAACTTGTGCGAAGAGTCAAACGGAATTTCAGCCATCCTGGGCGATGGTTGAGCGGTCTGTGCTGGAAGCACACCCGCTTTGTGCGCCAACACCAGCAGCGCCGCCTCCATGGGATCGCCGATGACTTTGCCTTCAGCCAGGTGGCTGTCATTGCAACTGACAACAGCTGTCATGAGAGGCTCTAAATCTAGCTGTGCTGACAAGGCAGTCCCGAGGGCTGTATCAGGGGTGCGATTTATTGCACCAGTTAACCCATAGCCTTCACCCGTCACTGTAAAGAGCTGGCCTTGATACCAAAATCTGGAAGCTGTCATTTGGTTGAGCGTCAACGTGCCGGTTTTATCGGAGCAAATGACTGTTGTGCAACCCAGTGTTTCAACGCTTGCCAGGCGTTTGACAATCGCGTGCTGCCTTGCCATATTCCGCATACCAAGCGCCAAAGTTACTGTAACCACGACAGGCAGGCCTTCGGGCATTGCAGCTACACCGAGCGCTATCGCATCAACGGCAATATGCGCCAACGCTGTTCCGCGAAAAAACTCAATCACCGCCAACAGCCCCACCAAAGTTAGCGCGATGGTGCCAAGTCGTTTACCTAGTTGGTCAAGCTGAATCTGCAAGGGTGTCGGCGCCTCAGTCGTGGCAGCCAAAAGCAAAGACAGCTGACCCATCTCGGTGCGGACCCCCGTGCTGGTCACGACGATTTCAGCCCGACCGCGCGTTATTAGCGTGTTCAGGTAAACCATATTGCTGCGGTCTGCAAGCACTGCATCATGACTGTTCACTGCGTCGGTCTGCTTGCTGGCAGGTTGTGACTCACCTGTCAGTGCTGATTCGTCGATTTCAAGCCCTGCCGCAAACCAAAGTCGACCATCTGCGGGTACCGAGTCGCCCGCTTCTAGTAACACCATGTCGCCGGGCACAAGGTCGGTAGCCAGAATATCAATTTTTTGACCGCCCCTGCGTACACGCGCGCGCAACGGCAACATCGCTTTAAGTGCCAACAGGCTTTGTTCTGCCCGCCATTCCTGATAAAACCCGACCGTGGCATTGATCAGCATCACAGCCAGAATGACAACCGCGTCCTTAAAATTTCCAATCAGTACCGATAGACCAGAAGCGCCAGCCAGAATTAAAATCAAAATGCTTTTGAATTGCGCAGCAAATACACTTGATGCTCGGCGTGGGGGAACAGTCGGTAATTGATTTAGGCTATGTCCTCGTTAGATAGTGGTATAAATAA
>JAYVPR010000338.1:0-4825 GCA_043757245.1 Polaromonas sp.
CCAAAGGTGCAGGACGTGTATTTCGGCACCGGTAAAACTTTTGAGAAAAGCGCAGCCTTGAAAGAGCCCGCCTGATGCCCGGCACTGATACGTTGCTGAGCGCCGAAGGCTTGTGCGCCTGGTACGGTGCAGCCCAAATTTTGTTTGACGTGAACCTGGATGTCGGCCAAGGTGAGGTGGTGGCGCTGATGGGCCGCAATGGTGCGGGCAAGTCCACCACACTCAAAGCGCTGACCGGCATGCTCGATAAACGGTGCGGTAACGTGATGTTTATGGGTGCTGATATTTCAAACAGCGAACCGCACCACGCGGGCCGCTTGGGGCTGGGCTACGTACCAGAAGACCGGCGTATTTTTACCGACCTGACAGTCATGGAGAACCTGGAAGTCGGTCGCCAAAACCCGCGCCGTTGGCCCGATGGCACGGCAGCACCGGTATGGACCCCAGAAAAACTTTTTAAACTGTTTCCGAATCTGAGCGAAATGCCCAACCGCCTGGGCGGACGCATGAGCGGTGGTGAGCAGCAAATGCTGACGGTGGCTCGCACACTGATGGGCAACCCGTATCTGGTGTTGCTGGATGAGCCATCCGAAGGCGTCGCACCGGTGATTGTTGAGCAAATGGTGCAGACGATTTTGGAACTTAAATCACAAGGCGTGAGCATCTTGCTGTGCGAGCAAAACATGCACTTTGCCGAGCTGGTGTCTGACCGCGCCTACGTGCTTGAAAAAGGGCAGATTTGCTACCAAGCGTCGATGGCTGAGTTGTCAGCGAACGTTGATGTGCGGCGCGCTTACCTCAGTGTGTGAGCAGGGCGAGCCTAAATCCAATGCGTATAAACAGCGATTGATCCATCTCAAGGCGCTTGAAAGCCGCCAGCCCGGTACGTCAACACCAGCGTATCCCGATAGCCCTGTTCCCCATCGGCATGGTCAGGGAAGATCGGCGTCGTTTCATGAATCACCCGCGCATCGTCCAGCAGCAGCGCTGTGAGTGGCTCGCGCATCACAAAGCGCACCCCCTGCGGGCCATTGGCATCAAACACCCGGGTCTCACCACCCTTGACGCCGTACCGTGCCACCAGCAGCACCACAACAAAGTTCACACCGTCTCGGTGCGCACCCTCGGGCGTTGGCCGACCCACGCCGTTGGTGGTGTCGATACGGAACTGATGCGCTTCGATAAACCATTCGTTCACAACTTGCACCCGGGCGAACAGGTTGCCAAATCCAGCCAGCAAATCCATCCACGCGTGGTTTTCTGCAACCGCAGGCTCAACAGGATCAAACCATCGTTCAAAGCCGCCATGTAGTGCGTTGTAGTCCGTCGGCTGCCAGTGCGCGCGGTGGGGTGTTTGTGTGAGCGTTTTGGCAGCCAGGTCCTGCACAAAACAAGCATGGCGGCGCTGACGGTAGCTGCCGCCGTCTTTCAGGTGTGCGTCAGGCGGCAAGTTGTGCCACGCCTGCGCCAGTAGACGCCATCGTTGCGCCCAATCGTCTGGCAGCTCAAGCGTGGTGATTAGATCGGCGGGGGACAGCAAGCTCAGCCCGTCCTGGCTCAGGGCTTGGGCGGCGGGTTTTGGGACGGTAGCGATATGAAACATAGTCGTATTTTGCTTGAGGTGCCAAGAGATTCCGAGAAGTGAAAGGAGGTACAAAAAAGCCAGCAGGCCATCTGATTTGGATTTAATCCTGTGTTCTGGCATCACTTACAGCGTATTACCCAATGAAAAATTGGGTAATTAGCTATAAAATTAATAGCAAAAAAGCCACTCAATGGCCTGGTGTGGTTTGCAAGCTGCCGAATCAGACCTACAGACAACGGCTTGCGAAGGTTCCAAAATTTGGGCATAGTTGACTGGTAACTATCAATAGGAGTTTTATGCTCTACAAATTCAAATCCAAAAACGCTGGCGACGTGATCATGCTGGAAGCCAATGGCCGCAAGGTGCTGGAGGTGATTGGCAAGTACGCGGGGCCAAAGGGCATTATTTTGGCATCGCAGATGCCAGAGGCCATTCACGCGTTGCAAGATGCGATTGCGCTGGAAGAGTCAACCCAAAAGGTACCTCATACTGATACGGAGCTCGATGCTGGCGCTGTTTATGCAGACGCACCCGGGCTGCGTCAGCGTGCCATGCCTTTTATTGACATGCTTCAGCGCAATCACAAAGCCCAAACCGACGTGGTTTGGGGCGTTTGAAACTAATCGACTTTGGCGCCTGATACCTTCACCACCTGTGCCCACTTGACGTGCTCGGCGTTGATGAAGGTGTTGAATTGCTCTGGTGTGTTGCCGCCAGGTATTGCGCCCTGAACCAGTAGTTTTTCTTTCATGGCCGTCGCGCCCAGCGATTTGGCTACTTCTTGCTGAATACGGCTCACGATGTCTGCTGGCGTGCCGGCCGGGGCCAGCAGACCAAACCAAGAACTGGCATCAAAGCCCGGCAGCTTGCCCGCCTCTTCAATCGTTGGCAGATCAGGCACGGCTGCTGAACGCTGGGCGCTGGTTACGGCAAAGGCTTTAAGCTTGCCAGCCTTGATCTGCGGCAAAGCCGACGGCAGGTTGTCAAACATCACGTCCACGCTGCCGCCTATCAGGTCCAGCAGAGCAGGGCCGGAGCCGCGGTACGGGATGTGCGTCATGAAAATACCGGTGCGCGACTTGAACAGCTCGCCCGCCAAATGAATGGACGTGCCATTGCCGCTTGATGCCATGCTGAATTTGGCCGGATTGGCCTTTGCATATTTGATGAACTCCGGCACGGTGTTGATGTTCAGTGCCTTGGCCTTTTCGGCATTCATCACCATCACATTCGGCACGCCTGCGACCAAAGTGATAGGGGCAAAGTCTTTTTGAGAGTCGAAGGGCATTTTGGCGTAAAGCGCTTTGTTGATGCCGTGCGTACCCACTGTGCCCATCAAAATCGTGTAACCGTCGGGCGGGGACTTGGCCACCAGGTCAGCGCCAATGTTGCCACCAGCACCCGCACGGTTTTCAACAATGAATGATTGACCAAAGGCTTTGGTCAGTTCGGGCGCCATGGCGCGCGCCAAAATGTCTGTCGTGCCTCCCGCAGCAAACGGCACAATGATACGCACCGGCTTGTTCGGCCATGCAGTTTGTGCCAGGCCACTGGATGCTATTAAAAAAGTAGCTGCTAGTACATATATTGATTGGGCTGCAAGTCTTTTTGAGGGATTAAATGGGTACATCATGTGCTTTCTTGAGAATTTAAAAGGAAATCAACCGCTTGCTGGCAAGTCCAGCCAACTTGAACGCCCAATGCTGACGCGGCGGCGTTGGCAGCACTCACAACACCGCTGGCCAGCGTGCTCTTTGCCTCGCCAATACATGCACTGTGATGGGCCACCGTACAGGCCGCCAGCGCGTAACGTGCAGAACTCAAACCTCCGTGCGAACCACTCACGGCAATGCAGCCTTTGTCGTGCGCGCCAAGTTCGGTGATGGAGTCAACAATACGCAATACAGACATAACTCAAGTTTTACCTTCAATCGTGCTTGAACGGATAGCGGGACAACCCCACGTCTTGCGCTTCCCACAGCAAATAAAAAACCGCCGGACCTCGCGGCGCAGCGGCTTTTCCAACGACGTATTCCGCGGCTGCCGAGTTCAGTCAGCGTATTGCCCAGCGGCAGCAATCACGACTTTCAGCTTGACCATTTCTGCTGCCACAAAAGCCTTGTGCGCAGCAGGCTCAACACGCTTGTCAGTCACCAACACAGCGCCCAGGCCTTCTTGCTTTTTGATGAAGTCGGGGTCTTTCAAGGCTTTTTTCAGACCTTCGTTGAGGGCTGTCAATACTGCCGGCGGTGTACCTTTGGGGGCGTACAAGCCGTGCCAGATGGTCAGATCGAACCCTTTCAAACCCATTTCCTGCAATGTCGGGTAGTCTTTGAGAAGCTTGTTGTTCGACAGCGGTTTGGCGGTGGTGACGGCAAATGCCTTGACGCGCCCGGCCTCAATCTGGCTGGTCGTGTTGGTGGTCTGGTCGCACATCAAATCGACCTGGCCACCGACCAAAGCATTCATCGCCGGTGCTGTGCCGCCAAACGGGATGGTGGTCATGGCTTCTTTGGCCTTGATGGCCGACTGCCACATCAGGCCGCACAGGTGTGACGCTGAACCCAAACCTGCGTGGGCGATGTTCAATTTTCCCGCATTGGCACGGATGTAGTTTTCAAAATCACGGTAGGTGTTGGCAGGCAACTGGGGCTTGCCAATCAGCGTCATGGGTACTTCGTTGATCATGCCCAAAAACTCAAAATCTTCGAGTGTTTTGAACGATAGTTTTCGGTACAGGGCAGGCGCGGAAGCCATGCCGATATGGTGCAGCAAGAGCGTATAGCCATCGGGGGATGCTTTTGCAACTTTGGCAGCACCAATCGTGCCGCCAGCACCGTTGACGTTTTCGACGACGAAATTGGCACCGCCGCCCATGCTTTTGCGCATGGCTTCGGCCAAATCGCGAGCTACGCGGTCGGTTGGGCCACCCGCTGCAAAAGGCACGACGAAGGTGACGGGCTTGGTGCCTGGATAAGCTTGCGCACTGGCATGCGTGTGGGCGAACATGGCAGCCGCGGCGGCAGCCAGAACGAGTAAATGTTTGATGGGTTTCACGGCGGTCTCCAGATAAAAAAAGTCAAATTTTACGTTTGTCCAGCCAGATGCGCAGCGCGGGAACTACCTAAGTGCAATCCCCGTCATTCCGTTTCCAGATCGATAGGGCACTAGGCGCGAAGCCGCAGACAGTGCTGTAACGGCCAAGGCGAAGCAACAACATGTCGGATTGATATGGAAATG
>JAYVPR010000339.1:0-4808 GCA_043757245.1 Polaromonas sp.
AATCTCCTTGCCCTGCGGTTTAACGATCACCTGACGCTCCAGGTCTATCGTCAGTTTGTAACCTGGGAAGGCCAGCGTCTCGTCAAACAATGCGGCTACTTGTGCCTCGGGCAACACAATGGGCAGCAAACCGTTTTTGAAGCTGTTGTTGAAAAAGATGTCGGCATAGCTGGGCGCGATGATGGCTCTAAAGCCGTATTGGTCCAGCGCCCAAGGTGCGTGCTCACGCGATGAACCACAACCAAAATTTTTACGCGCCAGCAAGATCGACGCACCCGTATAGCGCGGCTGGTTCAGTACAAAGTCGGGGTTGGGCTTTCGACTGAGCGGGTCCTGGCCGGGTTCGCCTGGGTCCAGATAGCGCCATGCATCAAACAGGTTCGAGCCAAACCCGGTTTTGCGGATCGACTTCAGAAACTGCTTGGGAATGATGGCGTCGGTGTCGACATTTTCCCGATCCATGGGTGCGACCAGGCCGGTGTGGATGGTGAATTTTTGCATTATTTCTTCGCAGCGTTTTCCAGCACAGTGCCTGCTTTTTGAACGTCCTGGCCCACGCCTTTGACGGTGTTGCAGCCGGAAAGCAGCAACGTCAGGCCAACGATGAGAGATGCAATAGCGGTGAATTTCATGAAGATGCTTCTTAAAAAAGTGAATTAAACAAACTTGCGTACATCAACAAAATGGCCGTGAACTGCCGCTGCAGCCGCCATCGCAGGCGACACCAAATGCGTTCTGCCGCCCGCGCCCTGTCGGCCTTCAAAGTTGCGGTTGCTGGTACTGGCGCAGCGCTCGCCGGGCTCCAGTTTGTCGGCATTCATGGCCAGGCACATACTGCACCCGGGTTCGCGCCACTCAAAGCCGGCTGCGATAAAAATTTTATCCAGGCCCTCGCGTTCGGCTTGCTCTTTGACCAGACCTGAGCCCGGCACCACCAGGGCCAACTTGATATTTTTCGCGACTTTTTGGCCGATTTTTTTCACCACTGCTGCGGCTTCGCGTAGGTCTTCAATCCGGCTGTTGGTGCAACTGCCGATAAAGACTTTGTCAACGTACAAATCGTTCAGCGCCTTGCCGGGTTCAAGACCCATGTACTTGAGCGCGCGCTCAATGGCATCACGTTTGTTGGCGTCTTTTTCTTTGTCGGGGTCGGGCACGATGTCATTGATCGACAGCACCATTTCGGGGGATGTGCCCCAGGTGACTTGCGGCAGCAACTGGCTGGCGTCTAGCTCGACCACCTTGTCGAACACCGCGCCAACGTCTGATTGCAGGGTTGACCAGTCACGCACCGCCGTGTCCCATTCCGCTCCGCCAACAAACTTGCCCGTTTTTTGATCGGTGCCGGGCGACAGTAGGCGGCCCTTGACGTAGTCTATGGTTTTTTGATCCACCGCCACCAAGCCGGCGCGCGCACCGGCTTCAATCGCCATGTTGCAGACCGTCATGCGGCCTTCCATACTGAGGGCGCGAATGGCCGCGCCTGCAAATTCAATGGTGTAGCCCGTGCCGCCCGCCGTGCCGATTTTGCCAATGATGGCCAGCACGATGTCCTTGCCGGTACAGCCTGCGGGCAGGGTGCCTTCTACCTTGATAAGCAGGTTTTTGGCCTTTTTAGCCAGCAAAGTGTTAGTCGCTAAAACATGCTCGACCTCACTGGTGCCGATACCATGCGCCAATGCGCCAAACGCGCCGTGGGTAGAGGTGTGCGAGTCACCGCAAACCACCGTCATGCCGGGCAAGGTTGCGCCGTTTTCAGGCCCAATGACATGCACGATGCCCTGACGCTTTGACAAAAACGGGAAGAAGGCCGCAGCGCCGTGCTCCCTGATGTTCGCGTCGAGTGTGGTGATTTGCTCCTTGCTCACCAGGTCAGTAATGCCGTCGTAGCCCAGCTCCCAGCCTGTTGTGGGTGTGTTGTGGTCAGCTGTGGCCACGATGGAGCTGATACGCCAGACTTTGCGTTTGGCCTCGCGCAGGCCTTCAAAGGCTTGCGGGCTGGTGACTTCATGCACCAGATGGCGGTCAATGTAAAGGATGGACGTGCCATCGTCTTCAGTGTGAATGACGTGCTCGTCCCAGATTTTGTCGTAGAGTGTTCTTGCCATTTGATTTCCTGTTGCCCTGATTTTAAGTGTCCTGGTGGCTACTCAAGTGCTCAAAACAGGTTTGAATTTTAGATTCTATGCCGAAAATGGTCGTTTTAGAACATATTTTAAGGCTCTAGCCCAATCAATACGGGCATAAAAAGCTATTAATTAAATAGCAGACCAGACCAGGATCAAGGCTTTTAGAGGCAGTTCTGACAGCAGCACTATGTCACCTGCTCTCACGGTTCGGTCAGGTTTTAGCGCTGTTCCTTCGCCGCGCTGCCAATGCAACGTCATCTCACGCCCGTCCAGCTTGAGTACGACTTCAAACGACGGCCAGTCCGCTGGCACGCAGGGGATTAGTGATAACTCGCCTCGCCTTATTTTTAGCCCGAGAAGTGATTCAAGCCCGGCGCGGTACAGCCAGGCGGCTGAGCCTGAGTACCAGCTCCAACCGCCACGCCCGGTGTAGGGGCTGGCCCCGTAGATGTCGCCTGCCGTCACGTAGGGCTCCAGCTCGTACAGCGGGCCGTGCTTGGGGTGCTGGCTGCGGTGGGCAGGGCTGATGACTTTGAAACTTTCCCATGCTGCGTTAGCATCGCCAGTTTGGGCTTGCGCCATCATGGCCCAGACGGCGGCGTGGTTGTACTGACCGCCGTTTTCACGTACGCCGGGCGGGTAGGCCTGAATGTAGCCGGGGTTGTTTTGTGACTTTTCAAACGGCGGGGCCAATAAATGCAGCAGGCCCGCATCGTCGTCGATCAATTGTTGCGTCATCGACTGCATGGCGCTTTGCATGAAAGTGTCTGTTGATGCGCCTGACAGGACAGACCAGGACTGTGCAATCAAATCGATTTTGCATTCACCGTTACTTGATGATCCCAGCGGCGCGCCGTTGTCAAAAAACGCCCGCCTGAACCATTCACCGTCCCAGCCGTGGGTGTGCAACGCCTCTATCCAGCCTTGCCGGGCGTTCAGCCACGTGTCTGCACGTTGCGTGTCGCCTTGGGCTTTGGCCAGGGGTGCAAAGTTTTCAGTCACTTTGCATAAAAACCAGGCCAGCCACACCGATTCGCCTTTGCCTTCATGTCCGACGCGGTTCATGCCGTCGTTCCAGTCGCCTGTGCCCATCAGCGGGAGGCCGTGTGTGCCTGTGGCAAGACTGCGGTCAATCGCACGGGCGCAATGCTCGTAGACTGATGCCTGGGTGCCACTGATGTCGGGCGTGTAGTAGGCGTCTTCTGCACCTTCGGGAATGGCTGCTCCTTCTAAAAAAGCCACACTCTCGTCCAGCAGCGCTGCATCGCCCGTCACGTCCACATAGTGCGCGCAGGCAAAGGGCAGCCACAGCAGGTCGTCGCTGAAGTGGGTGCGCACGCCTTCTCCGCCAGGTGCATGCCACCAGTGCTGCACGTCGCCCTCGGCAAACTGGCGCGATGCGTTCAGCACAATCTGCTCGCGCAGGCGCGCAGGTGCAACCACTGCAAAGGCCATGCTGTCTTGCAACTGGTCCCTAAAGCCAAAAGCCCCTCCCGCTTGGTAAAACCCGGCTTTGGACCATAGGCGAGAGGTGAGTGTTTGGTACAGCAGCCATCGGTTGATGAGTGCGTCAAACAGCGGGTCCGGCGTGTTGACTTGAATGTGCCCAAGCAGATCGCCCCAATAAGCCTTGACGTTTTTAAGCGCTTGCGGCACGTCTTGTTGCAGCCAGGTTGTCGCCAGGTGTTCCGCCTGCGGCGCATCAGCGGCGTGACCCAGGACGAAGGTGAAGCTGAGAACTTCGCCCGGCGCAACCTTGAAGCTGCTGGCTACCGCACAACAGGGGTCCAGCCCACCGCCGCTGCGCTGACCCAGCATATTGGGCCAATTCAGTTGGCCCGTGGTGTCAAAAAATTCGCTGCGATCACAGGTCCATTGCACAACACCCGGCAAGCCTGCCAGCGCCAAAAACGCCGTGCTGCCGCCAAAGCCTGCGCGGCTTTGGCGCTGCTGTGCCATCACGGCGTTGACGCCAGGCGGGTTCCATGTCAGTACTGTGCGGCGTTCTGCATGGCTAGAGCCCATTTGCCATTCGGCCATGGCCAGCGCACGCAATTGGCGCGTACGGTTGCTGTTGTTGCGCAGCTTCACATGCACCAGTTTTACAGGTGCGTCACGGTCGGCAAAAAAAGTTGTTTTGGTGTCAAACTGGCTGTGCCGACATTCAAACGTGGTGTAGCCCTGGCCGTGACGCACATGGTGAACAGTCGGCGCATCAGGCCCTGTGCTGCGGTGATTGCCGGGTGTCAGGTACAGAAATTGAGCCGTCTCAGTGTCTTGCAACAGGTAATGTTCATGCCCTGGGTCCTGTACTGGGTCGTTGCTCCACGGCGTGATCTGGTGCTGCCTGCTGTTGATGGCCCAGGTGTAGCCGCTGCCGGTTTCGGACACTTGAAAACCGAAACATGCGTTGGCGATCACATTGATCCAAGGCCGTGGTGGCCGCTCGGTGGGGCTGATGTCAAATTGAAATTCACCCGTGGACATGTCAAATTTTCCAACCGGTATTTTTATACTGGCTGGCGCGGGTAAAGTGCTCATCACAGGCCGCACTACAGCTTTTGGTTTGCCTTGCGTTGCCCAAATTGCTTTCAGCGCAGCCACCTGGGTTTCAATTGGCCGACCGTCAGCCACCAACACTACGCGCGCCATGGCCAGCAACACGGCTTTCTCTGAAGG